>NZ_DALZUO010000004.1:0-9002 GCF_032013335.1 Anaerospora sp.
TGCAACATTTGCCTCGTTCTTAATTCTGTGATGTGAAATGCAAAACTAAACAAGTCATCATCTCAAGTAAAATAAGGCCCTTGAGGCTATATATAGACAAGTAGAATCTTTGGAATATAACTTGCATGTTAGAAAATTAATATAAAGTACTATTGTTTGTTGCTTTATATTTAATGATCACAAAAAGGAGCTATATCTATGACAAGTATTGTTGACAAATTTCGGGAAATTCCAGCTACCTGTATTTCAGATGCAATGGATGGTCTAAGAAACCTCGATCCAATGATCAAACCATTACAAGCACAATATAAAATTAGTGGACGCGCTTTTACCGTCAGACTTCCTGCAGGAGACAATATGATGCTGCTAAGAGCGATTCGTGAAGCAAAGCAGGGAGATATTCTCGTAGTTGATGCAAAGGGCTTTTTGTATACGGCAGTTGCCGGAGATTTTGTTATTGGATTGGCTGCCACACTAGGTCTGGGAGGTATCGTCATTGACGGCACTATCCGTGACATACTTAGTATTAAGCATTCAGGGTTCCCTGTTTTTTGTAAGGGGGGAACGCTTGCCTGCAGTAAAAAATTTGGGGCAGGTGAAATAAATGTAGCAATTTCCAGCGGCGGAACAGTAATTTCTCCTGGTGATATTATTGTAGGGGATGCCGATGGAGTTGTCGTCGTGCCAAAAGATAATGAGGCTGCTGTTTTACAAGCTGCAGCTGATAAGCTTAATAAAGATGATATGCGGGCTCAAAATGTCTTAGGGAATCCGGAAGCAGCCGCTAAATGGATCGATGTACTGCTTAAAAGCAATAATTAAAACGATAGAGGTGCCTCTCATGGGACAAACGATAGCCGAAAAAATCATTTCAGCACATTTAGTTAGTGGAGCAATGAAACGCGGAGAGCCCATCCATATTAAAATAGACCAAACGCTTACACACGATGTTAATGGTGTTGCTGCTTATCTGCAATTTGAAGCAGTTGGTATGGATCGTGTTCAAAATGAGCTTGCGGTAAGTTACATTGATCATAATTTAATACAAGCAGATTTCCGTAATTCAGACGATCATCGATATTTAATGGATGTAGCTGCTAAGCATGGGATCATAACCTCCAGAATGGGTAATGGAATTTGTCATCAGGTTCATTTGGAACGTTTTGATATACCAGGTAAGGTGCTGTTAGGAAGCGACTCGCATACACCCGCTGCCGGCGGTGTTGGGATGTTAGGACTCGGTGCAGGAGGGCTTGATGTGGCGTTGGCTATGGCAGGAGAGCCATTTTCTTTGAAGATGCCTCAAATAGTCAAGGTCAATCTTACCGGTAAACTCCAGCCATTTGTATCAGCAAAAAATGTGGTCCTTGAGCTATTGCGTCGCGTCACGGTTAAGGGTGGTGTAAATAAAATCTACGAGTACGCCGGACCAGGAATTAGTACGCTTAATGTTACTGAGCGGGCGATTATTACTAATATGGGAACTGAAACTGGCGCCACATCCTCTATTTTTCCCAGTGATGAAGTTACCAGAGCGTGGATGCGTGCACAAAACCGCGAAGGTGAGTGGCACCCTTTAGCAGCGGATACGGATGCTGTCTACGATGATGTGATTGAAATCGATTTATCTCAGATAGAGCTGCTCATTGCACTGCCCCATCAGCCGGATAGAGTAGTTCCTATTAGTGAGGTTGAAGGGCTACCCGTTGATCAAGTTGTAATTGGCAGTTGTGCAAATTCTTCTTTGCAAGATATATTGTCCATTGCCACTATGCTGGAGAATAAGTCCGTGCATCCTCGTGTAGATGCGGGGCTATACATTGGAAGCAAGCAAGTCTATCTTGAAAGCGTTGCGCGTGGAGCTTTTATGAAGGTAATAAAAGGTGGAGTTCGCGTTTTGGAGTCAGGCTGTGGAGCCTGTAACGGTTCGGGATTTGCGCCGCCCACAAATGGAATATCACTTAGAACAACAACCCGTAATTTTTTAGGCAGGTGCGGCCATCCGAGTGGAAATGTGTATTTAGTAGGGCCTGAAGTTGCCGCAGCTTCTGCAATAACCGGAGTAATAACGGACCCTAGAAAGCTTGGCATAACGCCATTTGAATATAAAATGCCGGAAAAATTTATGATTGAAGACAATATGTTCGTCTATCCTTCAGAGAGTAGATCGGAAATTTCAATACGCCGAGGTCCTAACATTAGTCCGCCACCTGTTTTAGAAGCGTTGCCAGATGTGATTTCCAGCCCGGTCTTAATCAAACTTGGTGAGGATATAACAACAGATCATATTGTGCCTGCAGGAGCAAATTTTTTGCCGATGCGGAATAACACCCCGGAAATTGCCAAGTATGTGTTTCATGTAGTGGATGCTTCTTTTGCAAAACGTGCCCAAGAAGCTGGTGGCGGTTTTATCGTTGCAGGTGTTAACTATGGGCAAGGCTCCAGCCGTGAGCAAGCTGCTCTTGCACCGCGTTATTTGGGCGTAAAAACGATTATCGCAAAAAGTTTTGCCCGTATTCATCTTGCTAATCTTGTTAATTTTGGCATTTTACCGCTGGTGTTTGTAAATGAAGCTGATTATGAAAAAATAGATCAAGATGACCATTTGACTATAGAATTTGAAACGATTCTACAGCAGGATAGTGCCACTGTTACAAATAAGAGCAAGCAGCTGGATATACTAGTAAAGAGTCCGTTAACCTGCGAAGAATTAGAAATAGTAAAAAAAGGTGGACGTCTTAATTGGATTAAGCTGCGGGCATAATTTAACTATCAGGAGAAAATGATACCCAATAACTAAAGCTCATCAACTGATGGGCTTTAGTTATTAAAAGGGTAAAGAGACCGTGAGGCACTACTGGAAACCTGGAGTTGCTGTTTCGTATTGTTTCGTTTAAAATTAAGCTGAATACAATCGATAGGTGAAGAAAAATGAAGAAAATCGCAATTTTAGCTCCCAATGATAATAAACTAAATGAGCTCAAGATACTATTTGCAGAATCTTTAAGTGAAATTATTTTTGAGGTAGGCTCTTTAGCGGACGGTGTAATAAAAGCAAAGCAATTGGTTGAACAGGGTGTCGAGATCATAATTGCCCGGGGGGAATCAGCCTATAATATTAGAGATGCATGCCCTAGTGTCGCGGTAATCGATATTCCGATATCAGGCTTTGATTTGGCAATAGCGTTGGAGAAGGCACGTGAATACGGCGGAACAGTGGCTGTTGTCTCATTTCCCTCCATGATTAAGCAAGTTGAGTGCCTAGAAACTGCCATTGGCATAAAAATAAAAAAATACTATTTAAAATCTCGCGAACAAGTTAATGAGCAGATTGATCAAGCCTTACGTGATGGTGCAAATGTTTTATTAGGTGGTTTTACCACTATTAGTGCTGCAAAAAAAAGAAACTTGCCATGTGTTGAAATTGTGACAGGCAGCCATGCTTATATTGAAGCTTTTAATAGTGCGAAGAGTTTGCTAGTAACAATTGAGCACGAAAAAAGAAAGTCCGGTATGATCACAACGGTTTTGGATTATGCATATGAAGGAATCGTCTCTATAGATGAAACTGGCAGGATGATAGCAATAAATCCTGTAGCGAAAAAAATATTGAAATCACCAATCACATTTGACATAGGTACTGACATCGATGTCGTGTGGCCTAGCCTAAAATTACGAGACGTTATTGTGACCGGAGTAGGAGTAAGAAATCAACTTTTATACGTAAACAATATACAAGTATTATGCAACAAGGTACCCATCACATACCGTACTGGAGCAATTGGTGCTGTTGCAACCTTTCAGGATGTTACCAAAATACAAATGATGGAATCCCGTATTCGCAAGGAAATCTATTCTAAGGGACATATAGCTTCCTATACGTTTAAAGATATTCATAGCTCAGATCCGGGAATAAAAATGACGATTGATTTAGCGCGAAGCTTTTCAAATTCGAATGCCAATGTTTTAATTCTTGGTGAGACGGGTTCCGGGAAAGAAGTGTTTGCTCAAAGCATCCACAATCAAAGTAAGCAGAGAAAAGGACCATTTGTTGCTGTCAACTGCGCAGCATTACCTGCTCAGTTACTTGAGAGTGAGTTGTTCGGATATATAGGCGGAGCCTTTACCGGAGCCAGTAAAGAGGGGAAGCTTGGTTTATTTGAGGTAGCTCATACTGGAACCATATTCTTGGATGAGATTAGTGAAATGGACGTCGTCAATCAGGGGCGGCTGCTACGAGTCTTACAGGAGCGATCTGTTGTACGATTGGGCAGTGATAAAGTAATCCCTGTTTCAGTAAGAGTCATTGCAGCAACTAATAAGAAGCTAAGTGATTTAGTCAAACAAGGACAATTTAGAGAAGATTTATTTTATCGGTTAAACGTACTTAATTTGCGAATTCCTCCACTGCGCAAACGAAAAAAAGATATTCCCTTATATGTTAAGACCTTTTTATCACAACTGTGTCAGGAAGCTGATAAGACCATTAAGTTTAGCAGTGGAGCATTGAAATTGCTTCAAAGCCACGATTGGCCAGGAAATGTGAGGCAATTAAGAAATGTTATTGAAAGAGTTGTTGCTGTAGCAAAAAAGGATACGGTATCTACTACCTTTCTTTCGCAACTTTTAATGTTTGAAAGTGATAGTGATAGTGATAGTGATAACAGAGCGGTTGAAAATGATGAGGCACGAACTATCTTAAAGGCATTGGATGAAAACAATGGTGTTATTGCGTCTGCAGCAAAAGCATTGCATGTTAATCGAACCACCCTGTGGCGAAAGATGAACCGGCTAGGTATAACCAAATGACATTGGACAGGAGGTTACTCCTTGGTTGCGTAAGGCTGCCTAGAGCCTCCAGTAATTTTTTTGGATTTTGAAGGGCATTTGTTTACTATGCCGGGATAAGCATGACAATGTCCGGTACTGGAATAAAAGTAGAACCTCCTTCTCATAATAATCAGAAGGGGGAATATGATGCAGATATCCCGTAGACAGAGAAGAGAGGCCACATACAAAAGCACCCGGCGTAGATTCTTTTTGTGCATGGTTTGTATGGTGTGGGGAGGGTTTTTATACTGGATGTGGTATTTTCCTAATCCTTTCTTTTTCACCTTCACCAGTATGATTACTTTCTTTCAATTAATTATGTTAAACCCCTATAAATTACGTTCCTATCTGCCTGGTCTCACAGCCTCCAACTATTGGCTGAAAACGTCGACAGTCGTCGGATATATCATTGTATTTTTTTTATTAATGAGCTCAATTAGCAATTTGGAGAGATAGATAAGACTTGGTACAAAAACCAAGTCTTATCTATTGGCAGGATTTTGAATAAGAAAATCAAATCTATTATAATGAGGTGAGCGAAATGGCTGAGATTTATGGAGATACGAATGGTCTGAAAAAAAGCTATATTATGCAATTGGAAGCAATTTATGAGCAGCAGATTCCATTTGGACAAACAATCACTGAAGAAATAACCACTATACTAGCAAGATTAACGGAAGATATTAAACGAGAAATAGCTTTGTATGTTAATAGAAGGGGACAAATTACCCATGTCGCAGTTGGTGATAACCGGACAGTAAGCCTGCCAGATGCAGAAGGACGTAGAGCAAATTCACGCTTAAGCGGTATTCGCTGCATACATACCCATCCAGGCGGAGATAGTCAGCTCAGCAGCCTGGATGTGGCGTCACTGAAAGAACTGCGGTTTGATCTGATGGCAGCAATCGGAGTTCAAGATGGCAAAGCAACGCAAATCAGTTTTGGGTTTATTAGCGGCACAAATAAAGATGATTACACCGTACAGACTGTTGGTCCCTTAACAACAGATGATTTCTTGCATATTGATCTTGTATATTTAACCTCGGAAATTGAACGCCAGCTAGATGATCAAACACAACCAACCGAATTAGTTTCTATTGAACGGGCTTTTCTGGTAGGTGTAGAGAGGCAGGGGGCCTGGGAAGTAAAAGACTCCCTTAATGAATTGAGACAGCTGGCTGAAACAGCTGGCGCAATTGTAACAGGAATGACCTGGCAGAAGAGAGATAAGCCCGACGCGGCTTTATTTATTGGTAAGGGTAAAGTTGAAGAAATCAATTTACTTCGGCAAGAGCAACGAGCCAATGTAATTATATTCGACGATGAGCTGTCGCCAGCGCAGCAGCGAAATCTCGAACAAGCATTAGGCTGTAAAATTGTAGACCGGACAGCATTAATTCTTGACATATTTGCTCAGCGTGCCCGCAGTCATGAAGGGAAGCTGCAAGTTGAGCTTGCCCAACTGCGTTATAATTTACCACGCTTAGGCGGTCAGGGGTTAGTTTTATCCCGTCTTGGCGGCGGTATTGGTACAAGGGGACCGGGCGAAACAAAACTGGAAGTTGACAGACGCCGTATTCGCTCGCGCATAAGTGATATTGAACAGGAAATAGACTCCATTCGAAAGCAACGCATTCTCCAGCGCAAACGACGTCTTAACAGCCGCATTCCAACTATTGCTCTAGTGGGCTATACAAATGCAGGAAAATCCACTTTATTAAATGCATTAACTTCTGCCGGTGTTTTGGCAGAGGATAAATTATTTGCCACACTTGATCCGACTACCCGTCGCATAACTTTACCAAATTCGCAAGAAGTTCTAATCACAGACACTGTCGGATTCATTCAGAAACTTCCGCATCAGCTTGTTGCCGCTTTTCGGGCAACCTTGGAAGAAGTATTGGAAGCCGATTTAGTCCTGCACATTGTTGATGGCAGCCATTCGCGCTACCAGGAGCAAATTAAAGCGGTTTATGATGTACTGCGCAAACTTGGAGCAGACAACAAGTTGATGCTGACTGTTTACAATAAAATGGATACAGCGAATAATCCGTCCATTGCAGAGCGTATTGCAGCTGAAACTACCAGTGTCGGTATATCTGCTTTATCCGGACTTGGACTACCTGAATTGCTTGAGCTGATTCAAGTAACTCTCCGCCAAACAAAAGTTGACATAGAATTGGTAATACCCTATAATGACACAGGTATAATTTCACAACTTTATGACATCGGGGAAGTTTTGAGTACCGAATACCGTGAAACGGGTATTTATATCACGTTATCTGCTGCGCCCGAAATGATTACCCGGTTCAGTTGTTATTCCACGGGAGATGAATAAAAGTGAGCGAGTTTTCACCAGACCTTTTATCGTACCGCGACCAGGCAATGAGCCAATCAATGCCCTATTTCGCGGTTGTCGATCAAATATCCGAATACAATACCAAACGTCTTTTGCAGGTTTTTCGCGAATCGCAAGTATCAGATTATCATTTCCGCGCCACAACTGGTTATGGGTATGGTGATGCTGGCCGGGATAAATTAGATGAAGTATGGGCAAAAATATGCGGCGCAGAAAAAGCATTGGTTCGGAGTCATTTTGTATCCGGTACCCATGCTTTGGCATCTGTGCTATTTGGCATTTTACGCCCGGGAGATGAATTACTGTCAGTTACTGGCGCACCCTATGATACTATGCAGACTGTAATTGGTGCTGCAAGCCCGGCAGTAGGCTCTCTTAAGGAGTATGGCATACATTATAATGAAATTCCCTTAGTGAATGACAAGGTCGATTATGAGGCTATTAAAAATTCCATTACAGAACGGACCAAAGTAGTCTTGATTCAACGCTCACGAGGCTATAGTATGCGTCATCCTTTACAAATAACGGAGATTGCTGAATTATGTGCATATATCAAACAGATTAAATCAGACTGCATTTGTTTTGTTGATAACTGTTATGGAGAATTTGTTGACACGCAAGAGCCGACAGCAGTAGGCGCTGATATAATGGCAGGTTCTTTGATTAAAAATCCTGGCGGTGGCATTGCTCCGGCCGGCGGCTATGTAGCTGGCCGCGCCGATTTGGTTGAACTTGCTGCTTGCCGTCTTACAGCGCCGGGAATCGGAAGTCATGTAGGGGCGACCCTTAGCGATAACCGGCTGCTTTTCCAAGGCTTGTTTTTAGCGCCCCATATTGTTGCCCAATCGATCAAAGGGGCTATTTTTGCTGCTGCCTTATTTTCTTTGCTGGGCTATGAAACAACGCCTTCCTTTGCTGAAAAACGCAGCGATATTATCCAGGCTATACAATTAGGTTCACCTGAAAAAATGGTAGCCTTTTGCCAGGGACTGCAAACCTATTCTCCTGTTGATGCATTTGTACGTCCAGAGCCTAGCGATATGCCGGGATATTCCGATGCTGTGATTATGGCAGGGGGAACATTTGTTCAGGGTTCATCAATTGAGCTTAGTGCTGATGGTCCTCTACGTGCTCCGTACAGCATTTATCTCCAAGGCGGTTTAACCTTTGAACATGCTGTTCTTGGTGTAATGGGAGCTGCTTCGGCAATTTTAGATAAAAAGTAATAAAATTCTTTACATATTTACTGTAAAGCCTTAGATTCGACAGGAAAAAAACTTATCTTGTCGAATGAGTAACCGTATCTAGAAACCATGTTTGGTGGGATTGTGTGGAATATACACTAATTACAACGATCGCAATTGTGATTACCACGCTGTTTGTGCACCAACTAGCTAATCGGATTCTGGGCGTTCGCCTGGGAATCAAACCACTGGCACTTTGTGGTGTATGCTCATTGTTTCTTAGCCTTATTCTTCCACGAATTGTCGTAGGCTTTGCCGGATTAGCTGGAACTATAGGCGTGCTGGCTGTCTTTGCAATTATATTTGCTTATTTTGTTGCCTATTACGAAGATTCATTTCAGGGAGACTCTGCTACACATGTTATTGATGAAAATAGTATGTGCGAACAGCTAGCACCAATTATCTCAACAGCTCCGCCTTTCTCAACCCTTGCAGAGGATATGAGTTATATTACTGCATCCCATGGAGCTGTTATTTCAAAGCACGAAGCTCGTGAAGTACCGATTGCTGTTGCCGGAAACGTTCCGGAACCGGTTGTGGAAGAACCGGTAGCCGCAGAAGAGCCTGTC
>NZ_DALZUO010000004.1:9102-177401 GCF_032013335.1 Anaerospora sp.
AATAATTCAAGCTATAATGAAGTAACAGAGGTTGTTTGTACCATGAATCAGCAAATGCCAAAAGCCTTTGAAACGGTCCTCCCGGATACACAAGATTTAGATACACTCCTTGACTACGCATTTAGTCAAAAAGAGAATAAAGAATATGAGCACGCGTTATCAGCATTTCGACATATTCTACAGCTTTTTCCAGAAGATTCAGCTGCTCCTTTTATTACGATTGAAATTGGTAACATTCTGAAATTGCTAGGTTCTTACGATGATGCAATACAAGTATTTGTTGATGGAAAAACTAGCGCAGCACTTCATGATGAGTATCAATTTGAGCAGGAGTTTATCAATACGATTGCCTACTTACGAATTATAAAAAACACTTTAATTCATCGTCGACTAGGTCTTATTCCTTATCATAAAATTCCGACGGATGTGTTGGAAGAAATTAATGCAGAATTTCGCGAATGGCGTAATTTAATATAGTCAAAAATTAATAGGGGGTTATGAATTTATATGAAAAAAAGCACTGATATTCTTGGATTGCCTGTAATTAGCATAATGGAAGGCAAGGAGTTAGGAAATGTTAAGGGCCTGGTAATTAATCCAAATGGCGGCATTGTAACCGCATTGGTTAGAGATGAGATCAAATGGTATCTTGAGGCAAAATTACTTCCTTTTTCAGCAATTACCGGCGTTGGTGAATATGCCGTAACAATTGAGGATAGCAGTTCAGTAGCATCGATAACAACTGCACCTGAATTTGAGAAGTTGTTATCCGATGATATAAAAGTAATCGGCACTAAAGTGTTGACCAAAAGCGGCCGTATTCAAGGCAAAGTAACGGAAATTCTTATTGATGATGCCGGGCAAATTACTGCCTGTGAAATAGAAGATGTATCAGGACAATCAGCTGAGATTCCTGCACAACGCATTCTTACCTATGGTAAAGATGTGCTTATCATAAAAGAAACTACTGATGAACAACAACCTGTAGCAGCTGCAACTCTTGTCCAGTCTTCAGTTCAACCAATTGCAGAACCTGAGCCTGTAGCAGCAGTACCAGCAGCTCCTGCAGCAGATGCTGCACCAGCGATCGCTGAAGTTCCAGCACCGGCTGCTGCCACAAATGATGGTAATGCAGATGCTGCTCGCAAGTTTGATGATAAGCACCGTAAATATCTTCTAGGAAAAAAAGCTAATCGACGTATTGAAACCGATAATGGTATGGTCATTATTGATCAAGGCGGCGAAATTACAGAGGAAGTATTACAAAAAGCTAAGTTAGCTGGAAAATTCGTTGAATTATCGATGAGTATTCAATAAGTAAAGAGCCCCCCTTTTTACGGGGGCTTTGCTTCTTAATAGCGTAAAATAGATCGGAGTGTACAAAATGCCTGCAGCAAATACTCGCAGAGCTAATTTAATCTTGTTTCTTGGCTTAATTATTGCGTTTAGCATTATTAGTTTTGTTGCAGCTAACACCGCATTCATCGTTACAAATGAAATTTACAGTGGCGTTTCGGTCGCAGACATTCCACTTGGCGGACTTTCGGTGAAAGAAGCGGAAGTGAAAATTCGTGAAAGAATACTTACCCGAATGTCACAGCCGATTCAACTTCATTATAAAGATAAAACATGGCCAATTTCGTTAGAAGAGATTAATGTAGCAATTGATGCATCTTCATTAGCCCAAAAAGCTTATGAAATAGGCAGAACAGGAAATATATTCCACCAATTACAAGAGCGGTATTTGACAGTCAATCGAGGTTATATCATACCAATTGCAGTTGCTTATGATACTGCCAAATTAGAACTTATTCTTCATTTTATTGCACAATCCCTAGATACGAAGGCTCAAAATGCAACGCTCTTGTATAATGGTTCGGATGTTACCGTCATTCCAGAAGTGATAGGTAAAAAACTTGATATTCATAAAACAGTAGCAGAATTTACTACGCAGCTTAATAACCAATTAAATTTTTCTGTGCCATTAGTTGTAGATGAGATTAACCCGGTGATTTATGCTGCGGATTTATCCTCTATTGATAGTTTAATTACCTCCTATACTACACAATTTGATGCTTTTAATACAAATCGTGCTGAAAACATTCGACTTGCGGCACGTAGTATTAACGGTACGCTTGTAAAACAGGGAGATGATTTTTCTTTTAATCGTAATGTTGGTCTTCGTTTAGCGGAATATGGTTATAAAGAAGCGCCGGTATTTATTGAAGGAAAAATTGTACCTGATTGGGGTGGGGGAGTTTGCCAGGTCAGCAGCACTCTCTATAATGCCGTACTGCTTGCCGATATGAATATTGAAGAGCGTACTTCTCATTTTTACCCACCAGGATATGTACCAATTGGCCAGGATGCAACAGTGGCTGATAACCTGCTGGATTTTAGATTTAAGAATTCCACTGAAACCAACATATACATTAAAAGTGAGGTTTCCGATGACCAGCTGACTATTTACATCTTGGGTAAACAGCTGGAAAACAGACCAACCATTCAAGTTGTCGCGACAGATACCAAGGTTATTGAGCCAAAAACAATTATTAAGCAAGATGCGACACTAGATCTTGGTAAGCAGCTGACGGAAGTTGAAGGTCAAAAAGGGTTTCACGTCACAACTTACCGTATTAAGAAAAGTAATGATGGCAAAGAAATTAGTCGTGAGTTACTGGCAAATGATGAATTTAAAGCTGTAGATAAAGTCATTCGCGTAGGCACTAAAGCTTTGCCGCAGCAAAAATCCAAATAGCGAGTAATAAAAAGCAATAGCCGTGAATATTCACGGCTATTGCTTTTTATATTGTTAGTGCTTGCTATTTCTATAACAGTCGGAAAACACCGATGACTTTGCCTAATATAGTGACATCGCGGCTAAAAATCGGATCATAGGCTGGATTCTCAGGCTGTAGGCGAATCCGGTCGTGTTCTTTATAAAATCGTTTTACCGTAGCCTCATCATCAATCATGGCAACAATAATATCACCATTATTAGCTGAGCGCTGAACGCGAACAATAATCAGATCGCCGTCCAGGATGCCGGCATTCATCATGCTGTCTCCCTGGACAGTAAGCATAAATGTTTCCTCTTCACCAACTAATTCGGTCGGAAGGGGATATGTTTCTTCAATGTTTTCTATCGCCAGAATAGGCTGACCGGCAGTTACCTTGCCGATCAATGGTATCGGGGTAAGACGCTTTTGCCTCCAGGGAGCTTCATCAAGCACATCGATTGCTCTCGGCTTAGTTGGGTCGCGTTTTATAAAACCCATTTCTTCTAATTTGGCTAAATGACCATGCACAGTTGAGCTGGAACTTAATCCGACAGCCTCGCCAATTTCTCTGACGGAAGGGGGATAACCTTTAGAACGAAGGGTATCCTTAATATGCTTCAAAATTTGTTTTTGGCGGTTATTTATCAAACATTCTTTATTCACAGGAATCCACTCCTAATCAACGGATAAAACTCATATACTCATTATACCAATTTATGCATAAAAACGCAAACACTCGTTCGAAAAATAGTCATAAATCTATTGACCAGAACATATGTGCTATGTTATTATAAATTCAGGCGAACAAATGTTCAGAGGTGTTATATATGAATAAACTTACTTTTATATTATTTCTTACATTATTAGCCACGTCAGCTGGTAATCTTTTTACCGGTTTTAATGAAGCAGTCTCGTTACATTATAAAACTGTTATTGTGGAGACAGGAGATACCGTTTGGAATATTGCAGCAAAACACTCTACCAGACAGGAAGATATTCGCGATGTAATTGCCGCTATAAAACATGCCAATCAGTTAGATCAATCCGTTCAGATATACCCGGGTCAGACTTTGCGGATACCAGTCAAAGACAATTACTCCGGATGGGCTAGTATCAGTAAAGAATAAAAAGAGTTAGGTCCGATAATAAATATTATGTAGACTAATTTTTAATGCAATACCTGCCGTAGTATATTACGGCAGGTATTGCATTAAAACATTTTATTGAGGGCATTATTTTTAAACAAATTACCTTGCTCGATATATCTGCGAACCATTTTCTCCGATTTATGGCGAGTTTGCTGCATAATCGTGCGTTCGTCTACATCATGCTGAGCTGCGCTTGTTGCAAATCCGCGTCTTAGGCTGTGTCCGGCGAAATCATCCGCATTGCGGCCAATCAGAGCGGCATATCTTTTTACAATCAGCGCTACGGATTTATCCGTTAAGCGCCGGGGACGAACCTGTTGATATTTGTTCAACGGACGGAAGAGGGCACCCGTTCTAATTTGAGCGATATTAATCCAATTCTGCAAAGCAATGACAGCACATACCTCGGGATCTGAGTTATAAGGAATAGCTACGAATTCGCCTTGACCTTCCTGATCGCCTTTGGATTGACTCACTAAAATGATGATACCTTCCCGCGCAAAGGTTAAATCTTCAACATCTATCCGCACTAATTCGGAACGACGGAAAGCGCCCATGAATCCGGTGAGCAGAAGGGCCTTATCCCTGATTCCGGCAATTTCCTCCGTATTAAAACAACAGGCGATATCCTGCAAATCTTCAATGAGAAGAGGGGACTTACCGCGCTGTATTGTTCCTTTTTCTCTTTTTATTGCATCTAAGGCGTTTCGCACAAGACCGCCACGACAAGGATTTTTTTCTTCGCAGCCGGCGGCTTTGTGATTTTCAGAAATAGCACTAAGTCGTCTTGACACAGTATTAGCTTTTGCATCATCGGCTAAATCATTAATATAATTGACAATTGTTTCAGGCTCAGCAGGCAATGCCTGGAGGTCGTGATGATGACACCAATCATAAAAGTCAAGCCAATCAGCTTCATAGGCACGCAGAGTATTATCAGCTTTGGATTTTTTCATACGACGTTTGCTTTTCTCAGAAAGTTTTTCATTGTTTTCGATAAATTCGTTTTCCCGCAGAAAAAATTGTTTGTTTTTTGTATTCAAGCAAAGCACCTCGCAATAATCTAACATGATCATAACTCATCCTGAATTCATTGTCAACTTCCGATAACTATAAATTATCGGAAGTAATAAAAAAGTTATTTTCATGTAAGTTTTAATTCATTACAGCATTGAATATTCAGTCTATTGCTTGCAATTAAAAAACCAGGATTATCTCCTGGTTTTTATTATTCATTAAAATTTAATATTCAAGGCATCAAGTACGTTGTCAATTCGATTGAGCATCGTAACTTTATCTGAGCCTGCGAATAACAAGCCAATCGCATAATTATCTTCAGTTAGAATTATCGATCCACTATCACCAGGTATGCTCATAGGACCTGCCAATATCTGATCGGTAAAAATTCCATATTCCTTATTTCCCACATCTACTCGTACGGTTACGTCAGTTGCTAAGATAAAACTCGAAGTAATTCCGCTGCTGCGGCCGCTTTTTTTAATTTCTAGTCCAATCTCGGGTTCCTTGACGCCTGCGATTTTTCCTAGTCCTAAAATATCTTGTGTTATAGCAGCTTCGCTAACGGGCTTTGCAACTGCACAGTCAACAATATTAACAGCGTCATTCTCTCGCAATACGCGAACCTGATAATTGGGGCGGAAAATAGCAATGCATTTATTTAATGTTGTTTCAAACAATTTTGCTATTGGACACTGAGACGTGGATACGCGCCTATTTAATGGCACAAAGCGCTGCAAATATCCGATAGTGGCATCGACTTGCTCATTATTGCCATCGATTGAACCAGGCTGCAATATGATATCACCAATCGCGGCCCTGTCATCTGCACCATCGGAACTATTAGCAAGTACGTGGTTATTGGATAAAATTAGTGTTTCTCCGGTTGTGCGATCTTTAACAATTGCACCTAACGTACCTGCTGATACTTTGTAATGCCCAATGCTGATTCCTGGCCGGGCAGGTCTCATGAATCCTGTTCGGTCATTAAAAAGACGAATATCGCCAACCTCAATAACATCGGTCGGCCTATTATTAATTCTCTGTGGAATCAGCGTACTGCGCATCAAATTATCTTTAGCAAGCTTTTTTCTCACTAAAACTACGGTAGCTTTTTGACCGGAGTTCTCTCCCCTTATCCATTTATGCCCTTGACCAATACCGATAATATTATCATCACCCGAAAGCTCCTGAAAAAGAGGTGGTATGCCTCGCTTTAACACAAACAATCCCCTCCTGCTTCCGATTGCCTATTGCAGCCATATCTACGGAAGCAAATTTCTGATTTCATTCATTTTTTCTTTTGCTGCTTGCTCGCCGCGTTCTATTGCCAGTAACATATAATTAGAGTCCTTCATGTTTAAATCGTATACTCCTGGTCGGATAACGACATCTGCGTATTGACTTCCCTTCAGCAGAGTTACCTCACGTCCCATAATTTCAATACATTGCATGAGTATTTCACCTACAGTTTTAATCTCATTATTGGGTTGACCGTCATAGCCTAAATCTACGGCAATAACAACGTCTGCTCCCATATGACGTAAAATATCAGTAGGCAAATTATTCTTTACTGCACCGTCTACTAATGTCATTCCCCGGTATTTCTTTGGAAAGAAGACACCAGGTATTGAAATACTTGCCCGTACAGCTTCAACAAGCGATGTATTATGATAATATCGCGCATTCAATATGTCACGGCTGCCAGGAATGGGCGTGGTAAAGAAAACTGTATCTGCCGAATTAATATCTACTGCCGTAATCGCAACAGGAATTTTAGTATCTCGCACCGTTCGTTCTTGCCAAAAATTATATAAATACTTCTCTATGCGATCCCCTTTAATCAATCCGGTCGGCAAGACAGACCAAAAACGAAATTTTCCACTAAACAACCACTTTGCCCCATGCTTAACCAAGTCGCCCACAGTAACTTTGAGATCAATTAATTCGTTTGTCTTTAACGTTTGCGCATAATTTACCATTTGCTTTGGCGTATAGCCACAGGCATACATTCCCGCTATAACAGCTCCGGCACTAGTACCGGATATCATATCAATCGGGATACGTTCACGTGCTAAAGCTGCTAATACTCCTATATGCGAGGCACCTCGTAAGCCCCCGCCGCTTAAAGCAAGGCCAACTTTTACCGGGCGTCCCTTTTCGTGTTTTGTTCCGTTGACTCGTACAATCATGTAATCACCTCACTGACCTCCTATATTATCTTATGAAGATTAATAAGAAGGGTGAAAAAGACCACCCATGATTATGTAATAATCATGGGTGGTCTTTTTCGCGTATTTATATCCGATATCTTAACTTTTTTGAGCTAATATAATCATTCTGGGAGCTTCTGAATTGTAAGGCCGATAATCAAAGCCGCCATAGGTAGTTACTATTGACAATCCAGCTTGCGTTAAAATATCGGTCATCTCAGTTAATGAATACGCCCGCAGAACAAATTCATACTGCATTTTCTTCCCTGTTATTTGGTTAATGAGTTGGCGTTTCATCGTAACAATGCCTTGATTAAGTTCCACTTTATAAGAAAGCACATATTCTCCACTAGGGTGACGCCAATAACGATTAAGATTATTATGTACCATCCATTCACGATTCAATAGATCGATTAAAAAAACGCCCCTAGGTTTAAGTGATTGAGCAACTAATTGCAGTACCCGAGAGTTCTCTTCATCAGTAAAGTAACCAAAAGCGGCAAACATATTAATAACTGCATCAAATTGATTACTATAGTCCAACTCTCGCATATCCTGCTGACGAAAACTGACTTCAACGCCCTCTTCCTGGGCTTTTTGACTGGCAATATCCAAAAAATCTTGTGTAGCATCTACGCCAGTTAGTATGTAATTGCGTTTCGCCAAAGCGATTGCATGCCGGCCATAACCGCAATATAAATCAAGTATTGATGATTGTGCTGGAAGATTTAATACATCAGCAATAAACCGAACTTCTTGGTCGGTTCCTGCTAGCGAATATGTTTTCCAATCACCAAATGTTTCATGCATATCAGAATAGACACCACCATTTATACAAATCTGCCTAGCAGAAATAATTTTTAATGAATTATAGCGGATTAGTATACCGACGATATAGACAAACACAGTTACGCGTTGATCTCTTTGCTTGATATAGCGCAGCATCCGCGTGATCAAGTAATTCAAGTATAGAAATAGCATCTGTCGGATAATTGGCTAATCCTAAACTGATAGTAAGACACTGATTCGGCTGCTTTTCCCGATTAACAAACGGATATTCCTCAATAGACTGACGAAGGCGCTCAGCAATAGACAGCGCTTCATCAACGGACGTTTCTGGTAAAAGAACAGCGAATTCTTCTCCCCCATAACGAACAGCAAAATCAACATCCCGGCAAGAATTCTTAATAAGGGCTGCTACCTTGCGCAAGGTCTCATCACCCTGCAAATGTCCATTTGTATCATTATATTTTTTAAAATGATCAATATCAATCATGATAAGAGAAATGGTACGATTATAGCGGGAAGCCCGCTTGTATTCCCGTTCTAGTAACGTTTGAAAGTGACGATAATTAAATAATCCGGTCATGCCATCCGTAATAGCCTGTACTTCTACTTTGCATACGTGAGTAGCATGCTCAATCGTCATAGCAATTTGGCTGGCTAAAGAACGCAGCATGTCCAAATCATAATCTTGTAATATCTTTTCTTGAGAAGATTCAACATCAAGTATTCCGATTACCCGGTCATCCACTATTAATGGAACGGCAACTTCACTAACACCTGAGGCTGCGCCAGATATATAGCGAGGATCATTTGTAACATCAGGAACATACACCAATTCACGGTGAAGTGCAGCATATCCGGTGATTCCCTTTCCGATAGGAATACAGATTCCTTCCGGATACCCACGATGTGCACGAGCTTTTAATTCCTGAGTAGCATCATCAAGCAAAAGTATTGCTGCATTAGTAAATCCGAGCTCACGGGTAATACCGTCCAGTATTTCTTCCAGTACTTCATGTTCATTGACTGTCTTTTGCGCAATAGCAGTTACCCGGTAAAGTGCGGCTAGTTTTTTCCGGGCTTGTTCCAAATCCATTAAATGAAAATCCAGATTGGATATAGCAATACACAGTTCACGATTCACCGACTCATGTTGCTCAGTAAAGCAGACAAATTCTTCATCTAACAACACACTTTCCGTTGTACTGCGGATATATATGATAACTTTATCGGCAGTGAGGTGCGCTGCAAAACGCATGTCCAGGTATTCCTGCAGACCATGAGTTGATGTATGCTCAAACCGGTTAATTTCAGCAGGTATCTGCTCTGCAATGCATTGTTGCCAGCTTGACATGATTTGTTTAGCTCCGTCTAATCCGAACATCAACCGGCTAATTCGATAGATATTCTGACCAAGCAGATATTGTAGTTTGTGCTGTGATTGTTTAGAAATATACGCGTGGGTAATATTTCCTAGCATATCAGTTGCAATAAAAGCAGATGGCAGGGTCTCAGTAGCCATACTCAGCATTGCTGTATAAAGTGATATTTGACTCAACCGAATCGACCACCTAATGATTCATTATTTAGTATGGATTCGCTATTTGGTAAAGAAATCCTCCCCATCGTAAAAATAAGGCATCACGAAAGAAATCCCAGCTAGGTAACCAGGATTTCATCATGATGCCTTTTATTTATAGACTTTGAGCACCTCGATTGAGTGCCTGTTGATTAATAGTAAGCAGCTCCGGCTTTTTGGCGAACATTTTTGCAAAAGCTTTCAATACCGATTCGCTGTCCACAGCATTTGTTGCTGCAAGCAAAGCCCCCAGTACGACCATATTAGCAACTTTAGAATTTCCGAGCTCAGCTGCAATGTCATTTGCAGCTACATAATGAACTTGAAGATCATCACGTTTGGCTTTTCGCTCGATAAGCGAGCTATTAATAATCAAGATTCCCCCCGGTACGAGTAAAGGCTCAAATTTATCAAGCGAAGGTAAATTCATAGCAATTACAGCCGTTGGCTCCGATACGATAGGAGCTCCTATTGGCTCATCAGAGACAATCACGGAACAATTTGCTGTTCCGCCTCTCATCTCCGGTCCATAGGAAGGAATCCATGATACTTGTTTATTAGCCAGCATTCCTCCATATGTCATGAGCTGACCAATTAACATGACGCCTTGCCCACCAAACCCTGCCATAACAATTTCGTGAATCATTTCAATCCCCCCTCAGGAGTCTTAAAAGTTCCCAGTGGATAATAGGGAATCATATTCTTTTCCAACCACTCAGCAGAATCGAGTGGCGTCATTCCCCAATTTGTTGGGCAAGTTGATAAAACCTCAACCAAGGCAAAACCCTCACCCTTAAGCTGGATTTCAAAGGCCTTTTTTATAGCGGTCTTAGCCTTTGCCATATTAGCAGGATTATTAACGGCTACACGGGCAACAAACTTCGCTCCATCCAAAGTAGCCAGCATCTCCGATACACGTATAGGCAAACCAGTTCCATCTTCCTTCCGGCCATAGGGGGATGTATTTGTGACCTGACCCACTAGGCTGGTAGGTGCCATTTGACCTCCTGTCATTCCATAGATGGCATTATTCACGAAAATAGTGGTGATTTTTTCTCCCCGGGCTGCAGCATGAACAATTTCTGCACAGCCAATAGCTGCTAAATCGCCATCACCTTGATATGTAAAAACTAAAGCATCAGGGTGAACCCGCTTAACGCCTGTAGCAACTGCCGGGGCACGACCATGGGCCGCTTCGTACATATCACAGTTAAAGTACTCATACGCTAAAACGGAACAACCTACTGGTGCAATACCGATAGTCTTGTCACCAGCATCCAGCTCATCGATTACTTCTGCCACCAGACGGTGAATAATACCATGATGGCACCCTGGACAGTAGTGAAATGACACATCCTTTAAGGATTGTGGCCTTTGAAAAATTTTAGTAGACACTACTATTTCCCTCCCTTGCCCGACATAACGGCAATAATCTGTTCGTAAATCGCCTTAGGATTAGGCATCATTCCACCAGTACGGCCGTAAAAATATACCGGTTTAGCGCCATTAACAGCTAAGCGAACATCTTCTACCATTTGGCCGGCACTAAGCTCAATTGTAAGAAAAGCATTTGCGGTAACAGCAAGCTTAGCTAGTGGCTCGGCAGGAAAGGGCCAAAGTGAAATGGGACGCAGCATTCCGACTTTAATTCCCTCGGAGCGTGCTTTTTCAATTGCAGACCGGGCAATACGTGATGTTATGCCATAGGCAACGATAATTAGTTCTGCATCTTCGGTATGTAATTCTTCATAGCGAATTTCATTCGCTTCAATCAAAGCATATTTCTTTTGTAAGCGTATATTGTGTTTTTCCAATTCTTCGGGCTGAAGATACAGTGAATTAATAATATTGGGTTCTTTGCGACCTCTCATGCCCCCTGCTGCCCACGGCTTTTCTGGTGCAACGGATGAACTGGGAGTAAATTCTACCGGCTCCATCATTTGTCCTAAAGCACCATCGCCTAAGAGCATAACCGGATTGCGATACTTATCAGCCAAATCAAATGATAAGATAGTAATATCCACTAATTCTTGTACGGAGTTTGGAGCCAGAACAATATTGCGATAGTCGCCATGCCCACCGCCTTTAGTAGCTTGAAAGTAATCACCCTGACCTGGTTGAATACCGCCAAGGCCAGGTCCACCCCTCATAATATTGACAATCACACACGGCAGTTCTGCTCCCGCTATATACGATATTCCTTCCTGTTTCAAGCTTATGCCAGGACTGGAAGAAGAGGTCATTGTTCGTGCTCCGGCTCCTGCTGCTCCATACACCATGTTGATGGCAGCAACTTCACTTTCTGCTTGTACAAATACTCCGTCAACTTGCGGCATCCGTTTTGCCATATATTCGGTCAATTCGGTTTGAGGTGTTATCGGATAGCCGAAATAGTGGCGACAGCCGGCAACAATGGCCGCTTCTCCAATGGCTTCGTTGCCTTTCATTAAAACCTTTTCGGACACATTGATCACTCTCCGTTGTCAATTTATTTATGGATTTCAATCACAATATCAGGACATGTTTTTGCACATAAGGAACAGCCGATACATTTAGCTTCATCAATACAGGCCGCCGGCCGATATCCTTTGCTGTTAAACCGATTGGAAATTTCGATGATTTTCTTTGGACATGCTTTTGTACATAACGCACATCCCTTACAGCGTTCTTCCGTAAATACAGGTCTAGGCATTGAGATTCCTCCTTAATTAAATAAATACAAGTTAAGAATTGCCCGGCTGTCCAAGACGTTGTGAGATAAATGCTGCTTTTTGCTTTAACGTAGCAATAATAGGGTCATAACCATTGAGATTAATCAGGGAGCTGGCACTTGACACCGATAGAGCTGCAACTACCTGGTTAGCGGCATTATAAATAGGTACAGCAAAGCAGGAAACGCCCTCAATTGTTTCATCACAGCCTATGGCATAGGTATCTTGACGAACTTTGCTTAGTTCCAGCTGAATTTCATCGACATCAGTAATAGTAAACGGAGTAAAAGGAGATAGCTGCTTCGTAAGAATCGCATTTCTGATTTCTTCAGCAGCAAAAGCTAATAGCACCTTTCCAACAGCAGTACTATGAAATGCCAAACTGAAATCGAATTTAGGAATAATCAAAAAAGGACGCTCAGGCTCTACTTTGTCAATAATAATTAGTTCATGTCGCGATAATACTGCTAATAAGGCGACCTTACCCGTTTCATCAGCAAGCTCTGTTAGAACTGGTTTCGCTACTGATCGAATATCCAGCCGCTGAGCGAACAATTCACCAAGCTGTAGTAATTTTACCCCTAGTGCGTATCGTCCTGTCTCAGTCTGCTGAACGAAATCCCGTGCCAGCATAGTCTGCAGCAGGCTGTGAACTGTACTTTTTTGAACACCTAAAACCTTTGCCAGTTCTGTTATGCCTAGTTCCCGTGAAGATTTTCCTAATAAATTCAGGATTTCTAAGGCTCGATCTACAGCTGCAACGGTATATTGTACTTGTTTATCCAATAAATCACCACCTGCCGTTTCCACTAGCCGAACAACGTTCTTGTTCTTATTATCAATATATTCGAAAATTTGTTAAAAAATCCTGCTTTTTTAAACAAATTTGATTATGAATACAGAATACCCCGTGCATCGCACGGGGTATTCAAAAAATCCTACTTTTTAATTATATTCACTAATTCACCAGTTTTTATCATAGCCGCATTACCTTCATCGGTATCAATATGCATTTCCAGTTGATACGATGGACTGACGCGTACAAGAACTTGATCAAAGAGAAGTCCACGCTCACCGCCACAGCGCACTTGCACAATTTCCTTATCCGTCACATTCATACGGACAGCATCTTCCGGAGTCATATGAATATGCCTACAGGCGGCAATAACCCCTTCGTTTAACTGAACT
This sequence comes from Anaerospora sp., assembly GCF_032013335.1. Taxonomy (NCBI): domain Bacteria; kingdom Bacillati; phylum Bacillota; class Negativicutes; order Selenomonadales; family Sporomusaceae; genus Anaerospora; species Anaerospora sp. The sequence continues at coordinate 22,525 of NZ_DALZUO010000004.1, forward strand.
GATCCTTTAGGTCCAACAAGCGTTACTCCTGGCGATCCTTTAAGATCTCCCGAATCACGTACCGGTGGTTTGATCCCTAATTTCACAGCATCAGTCAGCGCAATTTCAACTTGACTTTGGCTGCGTACCGGTCCTAAAATACGAACATTTTTGAAGGATCCTTTTTCAGTTACTAAATCAATTGTTTCCTGGGCTGCGAATTGTCCAGGCTGAGATAATTCTTTGATGGAAGTAAGTTCGTAGCCTTCTCCGTAAAGAATATTCAAATGTTCACGGGAAACATGGGCATGACGCCCCGAGACACCAATAGGAACTTTAATTTCTGCCATGTGAGTCGCACTCCTTATACATCTAATCTATATCATTTACTCAATGATTTCGGAAAAATACACAACTGTAACTGTATCACCAGGTGTAATCACTTTATCATAAATAGACTGGATAAAAACCAAAAAATCATCAATACTCGCAATATCCGGATTCTCACCTTGAAGATCTTCTGTAGTAAGCTGGGCAATCGGTTTGACTAAGACACGATCTATCATCGCGGTAAATATTTTCTTTTTCTGGGCAAAGCGTTTACCTACTGTAACCCAAACGATATCGCCTTCTGTATACTTGTGTGTTTTATCACCTAGCCGAATGGTACAAGTTTTACGACGACAAACTAATTGACTATGATAGTTCGATGAATAAAAATTTAAGGCTCGCATACTAGCTCTCTCCTCATCATAATTTGCCCAGCCAGGATTGAATGCGATCAATAGCCTCAGCCAGCCTTTCTTCGGGCTGAACGAGAGCAATTCGGACAAAACCTTCACCAAATTGACCAAACCCACTACCCGGAATAAGTGCAACACCTGCATGTTTTAATAAGTCAACCACAAAGTCAAAGGAAGATTGTTGTGTAGGTACCGGAGCCCACACATACATTGAAGCCCGGGGTCGATCTACATGCCACCCCATTCCTCTTAATCCATCAACTATAATATCCCTGCGCCGCTGATAAGTCAAGGCCGTTTCTCTCACGCAGTCCTGGGGGCCAGATAAAGCAGCTACAGCCGCTTGTTGTATCGGCTGAAATATTCCATAATCAAAATTTGATTTCACTTTTCCCAGTAAACTTATCACTTGTTTATTACCGACAACCATACCAGCACGGCAGCCAGCCATATTATAAGTTTTAGATAAGGAGTGAAATTCAATAGCTACTTCTTTGGCTCCCGGAATGCTAAGGAAACTGTCCGGCCGGTAACCATCAAACACTAGTTCACTATATGCAAAGTCATGGCAAACTAGTATATTATTGCGTTTTGCAAAGGCAACAACTTGTTCAAAGAAATCACGCGGTGCAGTTGCTGCTAATGGATTATTAGGGTAGTTAAGAATCATCATCTTTGCTCGTTTAAGAACAGAATCACTGATAGCGGAAAGATCAGGCAGATAGTGATTCGCTGCTGTTAAAGGCATACGATATAAATCGGCTCCAGCCATAAGTGGCCCTGCGCTGAAGATCGGATATCCCGGATCTGGAACTAACACAACATCGCCGGGATTTACAAGGCATAACGCAATATGAGCCAGGCCATCCTGCGATCCAATGAGGGAATACACTTCCGTCTCCGCATCCAAATCGACATTAAAGCGGTCTTTATACCAATTAGAAATAGCACTAGTAAAAGCAGGAATCCCCTTAGATAGCGTGTAGCCGTAATTATTTTGGTTCCTTACTCCCTCCTGCAATGCCTCAATAATATGAGGTGCAGGCGCTAAGTCAGGGCTGCCGATGCTAAGCGTGATAATATCTTTGCCTGCGGCAACTTGTTCTTTACGCAGATTATCTACTTCAGTAAAAATAGCTGATGTCAATCCATGCATCCGCTGCGCTTGGCGAAACTCCACTTACAGTCACCATCCTAGAGAAAATCCAACTTTTATTTAAATTCCAGGAAGAGTCTTTAAATCCCTTTCACTGCATTCTTTTTTTGTATATATTCATGAATAGCAACAGCCGCCTTTTTTCCTGCGCCCATTGCCAGAATGACGGTTGCAGCTCCAGTAACAATATCGCCACCGGCAAACACACCCTCTTTTGAAGTTTGGCCATTTTCGTCAGCCATAATATTGCCGCGGCGATCCACTTCTAACCCAGGAGTAGTTTGCTGTACCAGAGGATTAGGCCCTTGTCCTATTGCCATGATAACGGTATCAACTTCAAGAATGAAATTTGAGGAAGGTACGGCTATTGGTTTACGGCGTCCTGAGGCATCAGGCTCACCCAGCTCCATACGGATACATTCCAGTCCCTTTACCCAGCCTTTTTCATCACCAAGTATTGCTTGAGGATTTGTAAGCAGCCGGAATTGGACTCCTTCCTCTTTGGCATGCTCCTTTTCTTCCGCTCTGGCTGGCATTTCATCTTCGGAGCGACGATAGACAATATAAACATTTTCAGCACCTAAACGCAATGCTGTACGCGCAGCATCCATCGCAACATTACCAGCTCCGACAACAGCAACATTTCTTCCCGCATGTACAGGAGTGCCTGATGCAGGATATTTATATGCCTTCATCAAATTAACACGTGTCAAAAATTCGTTAGCCGAATAAACACCATTTAAGTTTTCGCCTGGAATCTCCAGAAAATGCGGCAGTCCGGCACCAGTTGAAATAAATACGCTATCGAAGCCTTCGTCATTCAATAATTCATCAATGGTAAATGTTTTGCCGACAATAGCATTCACCATAATTTCTACGCCAAGTTCTTTTAATTCATTAATTTCTCCGGCAACAATGTCTTTAGGTAAACGAAATTCAGGTATTCCATACATTAAGACCCCGCCAGGAGCGTGCAAAGCTTCAAGCACTGTTACTTTATAGCCTAAGCGTGCTAAATCACCGGCAGCGGCTAATCCTGCAGGTCCAGCGCCAATAATGGCAACCTTCCCCAGAGTACCCTCGAGCGCTTGAGCGGCCTGTTTGTTTTCTGCCGTGCGGGAATGATCAGCGGCAAAACGCTCCAATCTTCCGATGGCGACAGGCTCACCTCGCTTGCCAACAATGCAATACTTCTCACACTGATCTTCCTGTGGACATACACGTCCGCAGACTGCGGGCAGATTATTCTTGGTTTTTATTTCAGTAATTGCCGAATCAAAGTTCCCGTCTTTAATATGTTTAATAAATTCAGGAATATTAATCCCTACAGGGCACCCTTGCCGGCATGGCGCTGTTTTGCATTGCAAACAGCGTTTTGCTTCATTTTGCGCTGTTTCAGAAGCATAACCTAGCGAGACCTCCGAGAAATTTTTGCGTCTTTCTTGCGGTTCCTGCTCGGGCATTTTATTTTTTACCCATGACATTTGCAATTACCTCCTTGAGGCCGTTCTTGCTTTTCATGATTGTGATACATTCTTTGCCGTGCCATTAACCCCGCGAAATCAACTTCATGAGCATCAAACTCAGGTCCGTCAACGCAGGCGAATTTATTCTCATTAGCTACATTTACCCGGCAGCCGCCACACATACCTGTGCCATCTACCATGATTGGATTAAGGCTTACAATTGTATGAATACCATGCGGGCGGGTAACCTCGGCTACACTACGCATCATGACTACAGGGCCAATAGCCATTACAACTGCAATTTTTTCTCCTGCATCAATAAGTTCTTTAAGCGGGTCAATGACAAGGCCTTTATGGCCTTTAGAGCCGTCATCAGTAGTGATGTGGAAAACGTCACTGACTGCAGCCATTTCTTTTTCCAGTATCAACAGCCCTTCATTACGAGCACCAATAATAGAAATTACTTTATTACCAGCTTCTTTGTAAGCTCTGGCAATCGGATACACAGGTGCTACCCCAATGCCGCCACCGATACATACAACCGTGCCGAAATTCTCAATATGTGTAGCCTTTCCAAGCGGACCGGCTACGTCCAGGAATTGTTCACCTTGCTTTAGTGCGCCCATTTGCCGGGTACTGTGACCAACTTCCTGAAAAATAAGCGTAATAGTTCCCTTTTCACGATCAAAATCAGCAATGGTCAGCGGTATGCGCTCACCATCTTCATCAATCCGTACAATAACAAACTGTCCCGGTTGGCATTTCTTGGCGATCAGAGGCGCCTGTACATGAAATAACTTTACACTAGGTGCCAGTTCTTCTGCATAAACAATTGTATACAATCTTCTCTCCCCCTATCATTCACTTCTATTGCACGAGTCTCATGCCGCGTTGTTGTACTTCTGTCAGCAGTCTTTCTTCATCAATCGTAGTTAGACGGCGATTATCCAAAAGAATTTTACCATCTACAATAACCGTATGTACATCAGCAGCAGCAGCAGAATATGTTAACAGCGAAGTCCTGTCATGGCGTGGATACCAATGGGGAGCATGCATGTCAAATAAAGTAATGTCAGCTTTAAATCCAGGTTCCAGTTTACCTGTGACTTGGCCAAGACCAAGTGCATTTGCTCCCAAAGTGGTAGCCATGCTGACAGCAGTTGATGCAGGGACAAGCAACGGGTCACACCGATGCACTTTATGCAGCATTGCTGCAAGCCGGATTTCTTCCAGCATATCCAGATTATTATTGCTAGCTGCTCCATCTGTTCCCAACCCTACATTAAGGCCTGCTGACAACATTTCAGGAACTGGAGCAACACCACTTGCCAGCTTCATATTACTGCCAGGATTATGCGCAACACGAACATTTTTCTGCCTCATAATTGCAATATCTTCTGGTGAAACATGAACACAGTGAGCCGCTAATACCCCGCGGTCTAACACACCTAAATCATTCATTAGCGCAATAGGAGTTTTACCATGCTTTTCAAGGCAGGTTTTTACTTCATCAGCTGTTTCTGCGAGATGAATGTGAATTTCAGCTCCCAGTTTTTCCGACAAAGCAACTACTTTCTTTAAATACGCAGGAGGACAAGTATAAGGAGCATGGGGACCTAGCATAACCGTGATACGCCCATCAGCGGCATTGTGCCATTCCCTGTAAAAGCTCTCACTCTCAAGCAGTGCCTGTTCAGCCGTAGGCGCTACTCCCGCCATCCCTCTTGCCAGAACCGCACGAATACCACTTTGCTCTACTGCTTGGGCAACCTGGGGCATAAAAAAATACATATCTGCAAACGTGGTCGTTCCTGATTTAATCATTTCTGCTATTGCCAATTGAGTACCCCAATAAACATCTTCAGCAGTTAAATTTGCCTCGGCCGGCCAAATTTTATTTTGCAGCCAATCCATCAAGGCCATGTCATCTGCATAGCTCCTAAACAGCGTCATAGCTGCGTGGGTATGAGTATTAACAAAGCCGGGAACAGCAAGCTTATTCGAACAATCAATAACTCTGTCCGCTTGCCAATTTGCTTCAACATGACCGCAATATTTGATAAGCGAACCCTCAATTGCAATATCTCCCTGCTGTACCTCACCCTTTAATGTTAATAGCTCGGCATTTTTTAAGAGGATTTTACTCATTCGTTACACCTTCCCTTGTCGTTTGCGATACTGTTCAAGATAAAAAGTATGCATACTAGCTACATCTTCATCACTTAATACAACAGCTTCGCCAAGTTGATTGGCATATATATAGATTTGAGCCGCCTTTTCGACCAGTTCACATGCGGTCAGTGCTTCATCCAGCGATTGTCCGCAGCCAATTACACCATGGTTGGCGAGCAAAACGGCATTTTTATTTCCTAATGCCTGAACAGCGTTAGCCGCTAGCTCTTTTGTCCCTGGTAAAGCATAGGCGGCAACTTCGATTTCACCGCCGGCCAGCTGCACTAAATCTTCGATAATGGGTGGTATTGCCCGGCGGGCAACTGCGCAGGCGCTGGCAAAAATGCTATGCGTATGGACAATTGCCTGGACATCCGGGCGTGCCTGATAGATGGCAGAATGCAACGGCAGTTCGGAAGAAGGCTTAAGAGTCCCTTCAACTATTTGCTCATGATCATCAACAATGATAATGTCGTCTGCCTGCAGCTCCCGGTAGCTGCGCCCGGATGGTGTTATCGCTATCAGCTGACCGCAGGCCGTGCGGGAACTAACATTCCCCCACGTACCTGCAACTAAATTCTTATTCACTAAAGAAAGGCCGGTTGCTATTATTTCTTTTTTTAGTTGAGCTATTGATTTCAAAGCCCCGCCTCCGCTTATCCTGTTAAGCCTGCTGTAAATACTCGATTTGTTCCGCACTTAATTGATCAATTGAAATATTCATAGCCTGCAATTTCAAGGCCGCGACTTTTAAATCTAATTCACGCGGCAACTTATGCACGTCATTTTCCATGTTTTTATGATTCTCTAAAATATATAACACTGACAGCGCTTGCATAGCAAAAGACAGATCCATAATTTCCGTAGGATGACCATCACCTGCAGCCAAATTAACTAACCGTCCTTCGGCAAGCAGATAAATTTTCCGGCCATCTTTCAGAACGAACTCTTCGATATTCTTACGAACTTTTCTGATTGAAACAGCATGCTTTGCAAGATCATCTTTATTAATTTCAACATCAAAATGTCCTGCATTAGCCATCATAGCTCCTGACTTCATTTTTACAAAATGCTCACCGGTAATAACGTCTTTGCAACCAGTTAAAGTAACAAAAATATCTCCTAAAGCAGCGGCTTGCTGCATAGGCATTACTTGAAAACCATCAAAAACAGCTTCAATTGCTTTAACAGGATCAATTTCTGTAATGATAACATTTGCGCCCAGTCCTTTGGCGCGCATGGCCACGCCTTTACCGCACCAGCCATAACCGGCAACCACCACAGTCTTTCCTGTAACAGTAAGATTTGTTGTTCGCATAATGCCATCCCAGGTAGACTGACCTGTTCCATAACGGTTATCAAAGAGATATTTGCAATTTGCATCATTAACAGCAATCATCGGAAATTTCAACTTACCGGCATCTGCCAGACTTTGCAGTCGCAACACACCTGTTGTTGTTTCTTCTGAGCCACCAAGAATTCCTGCTGCTAAATCGGAACGCTGCCCATGCAGCAAGGACACTAAATCCCCACCGTCATCAATAATGATATCCGGTTTCGTATCTAATGCCTTATGTAAAAATTGCTCATATTCTTCTTCTGTTGTATTATACCAGGCATATACAGTGACTCCCTGTTCTGCCAAAGCGGCTGCCACATCATCCTGCGTGGATAAAGGATTGCTGCCGGTAATGCAGACATTAGCACCAGCATTTTTTAAGACAAGTGCCAAATAAGCGGTTTTCGCTTCTAAGTGCATAGTAATAACCAGGTTTTTTCCAGTTAATGGTTTAGTTTTTGATAAATCCTCATTCAATATGTTAAGGACAGGCATAAACTCTTTTACCCAGTTAATTTTATCATGACCCTGCGGTGCCAATGATATATCGCGAACGATTGATTTCATTTATTTTCCACCTTTCTCTTTCCTGATTTTACTAATCGCTGTATGATAGGGAGCTCTTAAGATACCGAGCTCAGTAATAATAGCTGTAACCAAATGATTTGGCGTAACATCAAACGCCGGATTAAACACATCAACCCCTTCAGGTGCGCATGGTATTCCACAAAAACTAGTAACTTCCGTAGAATTTCGTTCCTCAATTGGAATGCTGTCTCCATGGTCCATAGAGAAATCAAAAGTGGATAATGGTGCTGCTACATAAAAAGGGATATTATGCTGTTTTGCCAGTACGGCTACACTGTAAGTACCTATTTTATTGGCCACATCACCATTGAGCGCAATTCGATCAGCTCCGACAATAACAGCCTGGACCATTCCCTGCTTCATAACCCAGCCCGCCATACTATCCGTTATGAGCGTCACAGGGATATTTTCCGCCTTGAGCTCCCACGCCGTTAACCTTGCACCCTGTAAAAGAGGCCGCGTTTCATCAGCAAAAACCCGCACAATGCGTTTTTCACTCCACGCCTGACGGATAACCCCAAGGGCTGTTCCGAAATCGACAGTAGCCAATGCTCCCGCATTACAATGCGTTAAGACAGACATACCAGGTTGGTCAAAAAGGGTCGCACCGAATTCTGATATTCTTTTATTTACCTGACTGTCTTCATTAGCAATTGCAATTGCTTCTTCTTCTAATGCCTGAATCATATCTCCGTCCATACAATTCGAAGTAAAACGGTCTGCAACTGACATCATACGATCAATCGCCCAAAACAAATTAACGGCAGTTGGACGTGTCTTACGTAATTCTTCAGCTATTAGTGGTAGCTCCTGCTTAAAATCACCTTTTTGATCTCGTATTTCACAAGCTCCCAATACTAGGCCAAAAGCAGCCGCTGCACCAATTGCAGGAGCACCGCGCACTTCTAATCGCCGGATAGCCTCGGCAACAACTCTCCAATCCTTGCATTCGATAGCATCCACTGAATGGGGCAGACGCGTCTGGTTCAACAAGGTCAAACATTCTTCATTCCAACTCATTGACTTCATTTTGAGTTCACCGCTTTACTATAATTTAAAACCGCCATACTCAGCCAAAGCATGTTGACAAGTGCAGTCGGTATCTGTGTCCATAATATCAATACATTCCATAATCAGCTTCTTAATATTTTCTGCATTTGCTGCCATTGTTTCCAATACTTCGTGATGTGTTAAAGGCTGCGGGGAAATACCTGCTGCGAAATTAGTCACCATCGATACCGTGGCATAGCACATTTCCGCTTCTTTGGCGAGCGTTACTTCAGGAACATTTGTCATTCCAACCAGATCGCCGCCTAATTTAGCAAACATGTTAATTTCTGCGGGAGTTTCAAAACGCGGTCCTTCCGTACAAACGTAAACCCCTTTTGTGTGAACAGCAATCCCTGATTTTTGAGCAGACAGCCGCAATTTTTCCCTTAGTGACGGGCAATAGGGTTCTGTCACATCCAGATGGGCAACGCCCCGCTCTCCCCCTTCATAAAAAGTAGTGACCCGGTTTTTCGTAAAATCTAAAAATTGATCAATAATAACAAAATCTCCTGGTTTCATATCCAGATTAAGTGAGCCTACTGCAGTGGTAGCAATTATATTTTGAACTCCTATCTTTTTCATAGCCCAGGTATTCGCCCGGTAATTAATGAGATGAGGCGGAATAGAATGCTGAGTGCCGTGCCGCGGGATAAAGGCAATCGCTTTTCCTCTAAACTCCCCTACCTTGTAATTGACGACTCCATAAGGGGTTTCAATTTGTTCTTCCCGTACATTGTCTAAGATACGCGGATCATATACACCAGTGCCACCGATTATAGCAATTTTAATCATATTATCACCCTGCAAATTTATTTTCTACTACTAATCTTATAAAATAGCGCTTTTGTTATGCATAATAAAAAGCACTACGTCTATTTTACTATATTTTACTACCTTCTTTCCAGGTAAAAAAAAAGTTCTTCCTCACTTCACAGTTGAGGAAGAACTTTTCTGTTTATTACCAGTGTCTTATTTAAAGATACCGAAAGGTTTTCCCACAGGGAGAAAGGCTTTTCCAAACCATTTATTCAGGAAAGTTGCACCTGAACCATAAAAACCTAGTAATGAAATCGCTAATTCTGTCCAGGCAGCCATAGTATGTGCCCAATGTCCACCCATTCCAAAGGAATCGATAGCAAGTCCAATAAAAAGTACGTTGATTAAACACATGATGGAAAAGATAACTTTATTCGTTTCCATAGCAGCAATAGTACCGAAGAGTGAGAAGATCAGGTAACCGATAAAAGCAAAGCCTAATTGCTTTACATCTACAGCATTTGCAAGAACAGCACCAAAAGCTCCCATTTTAATCAGCCAAATTGCAGCCATTGATATCCAGAATAATCCATAGGCACCGAAGACAGTTGCACCAAAAAGATTGTTGTGCTTAAAGTCGTATATGCACGCCATCATTTGTGCAATTGATCCAAGAAAAATAGCCCATGGGATAACAAACGACATTCCAGTAGTCCAAGCCAATTTTTGCGATGCTGCAACGAAACATACCATTGCCAAACCAAAGAGTCCTAACGCAGACGGATCGGCCACCACAATTTGTACTTTTTGATCATTGTTGTTGCTCACTCATTTACCTCCTATAATTTAAGAAATGCATCATAAAAATACCATAAAAAATAACTATAGTCAATCGTTCTGAAGCTATAGTTGCAAGAATATTTTTAAAACCTGTTAATATAAGTAAGCGCTAGTAGCTTCTGTTAAATTCTTGCTATTTTTGGTAAAATTCTGTATGTTTTAAATACACTATATTTCTGTAAAATACTCTGTAAATACATAAAAGAAATCTATATATTAAATGAAGTTCTTTATATTAAAAAACATGTAAATTAGTAATTTACCAGCAGAAAATAAAAAAAGAACCTGGCTTAATAACCAAGTTCTTTCCCTAAACAAAAAACAACAATACATCATAAATTTACTCCCACCAAACCACCTAATGCACCTGCTGCGACACCGGCAACAAGTTTGTTTACTACTACAAGCATTGACAATGTTTCATTATTTAGTTCAACACCGATCCCTAACGAAACCAGTACATAAATAATTCCGACTGTCACCCCAATGATAAGTCCCATTGCTTGAGCCTGCTGAGTTGCATAGGCACTGCCAATAAAGATACTTGTTAAGCTAACTCCTACCATTATATATTGCATGTATGCTTCAATAAATGTATTATCGCTGGTTAGGCTGATCAGTGCTAAAAAAAGAATACAGAAAATCGATACGGCAACACTGGTGATTACGCCTTTAAGAATTAAAACGGTCATACCAGATGACTTAGGGGGCTGGGTGTTCGAGCGAAAACGCCGGGTTAACTTATTCACAGTGCTCCCTCCTACGAGTTTTACTGTAAATTTATGCAATAATCCGCTAAATATACCCAGTTATTAGCAATTACAGCTTCCACTGTTTAAGCATATCCATAATTTTATAATTAGTTAGGTCAAAATGTATCGGTGTCACCGAAATTTTTCCCTGTTTTATCGCTGTAATATCGCTGTCTGGAGCATTTTCATTTTCTACGACACTGCCGCCCATCCAATAGTAAGAGCGTCCGCGAGGATCAGTCCGTTGATCAAAGGTATTTTCGTATACACGTACACCTAATTTTGTTATACTGACCCCCTTTAATTCAGCTTCAGCTAAATCAGGAACATTAACATTCAGTAAGGTATTCGGAGGCAATTGCTGCTGCATTAATGTTTCAACCAAGCGGCGGGCAAAACGGGCAGCCGGCAGAAAGGCATCTGATTTCCAGGAATCTAAGGAAACAGCAACTGCAGGTATATTAAAAAGGGCTGCCTCAATTGCGGCGCTTACTGTTCCCGAGTATAATACATCCGTTCCTAAATTCGGTCCCTGGTTGATTCCGGAAACAACTACATCTGGAGGATCGGCAAGCAGGGCTTCAACAGCTAGCTTTACGCAATCAGTAGGTGTACCATCCACTCTCCAGGCACATATGCTTGGGTTATCAATACATTGACGGTCTACCCGTATCGGATGATGAACCGTAATTGCCTGACTTGTAGCGCTTTTTTCACTGGCAGGCGCTACTACTGAAACAGTCCCTAATGTTGACAATTCCTGCCATAAAGCCTGAATACCAGGAGCATTAATACCGTCATCGTTAGTTAAAAGAATATGCATGTTAACACCCTCCCTAAAGGTTATGCCTTTTCATTTTTGACTAGAATTCATAAGACTATACTCCCTGCGGATAAGAGAAGAAGGATGAGTATCTACTCATCCTTCTCTCTTTATTTTGCAGCTTGTTTACTCAGAAGATTCTCTTTAAACTCACTCGATGACTGAGTAAGCAAGATTTCACGATAACTTATGCTGCGGGTATGCTGAGTATGGCTCCAGACTCTTTCGTTACGGTGAAGAAAACCGAGAAAAGTAATAGGAATCCAGCTATAAACAAACAGGGGATAAAAAATCATGTAAAACCAGCATTTTAAAGGAGCTCTGATTTTAGCTAATACTATCACAGGAAAAATATACTGGCCTACCGCAATGATGGTCCATACCTCAAGAGGCAAGATCATATACAGGATATTGGTATAAAAAGGAACAATATGGTAGATATAGCTTGCTAACACAAAGGTAGTGGATAGAATGAGAAAATGCGGCTGTACTAAGTGCAGAACGCCATCAAGCAGGCGAATGTCACGCCGCCTTATTCCTTCCGACAGAAGTTTGCCGATATATCGTCCGCCAACATCAAAGTGACCTTGTGCCCAACGCTTGCGCTGATGCCAGGATTGTGCGAATGTCAGAGGTTTTTCGTCATACACAATTGCATCATGGGCCCAGGTCGTACGAACACCCTGAAGAAGTACTTTCATCGTAAATTCCATATCTTCAGTCAGGCAAGTAGCGCCCCAGCCGTGTTTTTCCAAAATATCGGTGGAAATACACATTCCAGTTCCGCCCAAAACGCTTGATAAGCCTAGGTTATATTTTGCCAAATGCCAAATGTGATTAACTACCCAAAAAGAGATGGCAAAAGTGCCAGCTATCCAAGTATCACAAGGATTCTTTGCATGCAGGTATCCTTGAATAACTTTTTCACCCTTACAAAGCTTGTTGTTCATTTCCAAAAGGAAATCAGGATGCACCAGGTTGTCAGCGTCAAAAACAACGACTGCATCATAGCGGCGTTCCAAACGAAGCAGCTTACTGAACATCCATTCCATTGCAAAACCCTTGCCACGCTGCTCCAAATTGAAACGTTCATGAACAATAGCTCCTGCCGACTTCGCAATGTGCGCCGTACTATCGCTACAGTTGTCTGCAACCACAAAAATGTCGTACATTTCACGAGGATAGTTGAGTATCTGGAGATTTTCCACTAACTGACCTATAACCTGTTCCTCATTATGGGCAGCAACAACAACGGCAAATGATTTCTGAGGGGTTAAAATCTTAATCTCTTTTCGACGCCACATCCCAAAAAACGCAAGGAAAAAGTAGTACAAAGTAAAAAAAACGATGATTAACTGCATCGGGATCATTATGTAGTCAAAAATATAGTTCATGGATTAGTCTCCTTTTTAAACACGAGATAAAAACGCAGTACTAATACCAAAATAATTGTAATTTTGGTTCTTTCAAATTGTCAAGTATAATTTGGTTACTAGATAATATAACCCGCAAAAAAATATGTATCCCGGGGAGGATACAAGTCTAGCACTAATTTATGATTGCTGAAGTCTAAGATTCAAATAAGCCAAACAGCGTATTCAGCATCCCAAACAGTGCATAGGCAAAAAAGCCAACAAATAAGTATGCATCATGAGCCAAAAACAGAATATAACCGCTTACCAGAACAGTGATTACAAGCGGGACAATCCGAATTCGTTCGCCATCTTTTCCTTTGAAGTCAGGATAGCGAACGGTACTGACCATCAAATAAGCAAAAATTACAGTAAGAGCTAACAAAAGCCAGCTAGGTGATTTTATGCCTAACATGACATACGTAGCAATTACACAACCACTTGCCGGTATTGGTAATCCCATAAAATAACCTTTTACCACTCCCGTATTCACGTTAAAGCGGGCCAGCCTTAGCGCGCCACAGGTAGCAAAGGCTGCAGCAGCCAGCACACCAACGATGCCATATTCTTGCAGAGCATAAACATAGGCTAAAATAGCAGGAGCAACGCCAAAAGATACCACATCACACAGAGAATCTAATTCTTTGCCAAATTCACTGCTAGTATTGAAATAACGGGCAACTCTTCCATCTAAGCCATCAGCAACTAGTGCTGCCACAATAAGCAGTGCTGCCGTTGAAAAAGCGCCGTTAAAGGTACTAATTAATGCAGAAACACCTAATACAATATTTAATGCTGTTAACGCATTAGGAATAAAACTTCTCAAGTGGGTAACCTCCCTATAATGGTCTCCCCGCCTTTTACACGGTCACCTTTTTTTACAAGGATTTCTACCGCTTGAGGAACAATTACTTCTGTACAGGAGCCAAATTTAATCAGTCCATACCGTTCTCCATGCTTAAGAGTTGTCCCTAGAGTAACCCAGGAAACAATCCGTCGCGCAATCAAACCAGCTATTTGGGTCACAAGCACACGCATATGTGTATTTTCTAAGCCGATCGAATGGCGCTCATTCTCACAGCCAGCAGATTCTTTGTAAGCTGGCCGAAAGCGGCCGCAAGTATATTGCTGAAACTTTATTTCACCGGCAACAGGGCTACGGTTAACATGTACATCAAAAACAGACAAAAATATTGTTACCTTTTTACCAGTTGCATTCAAGAATTGGTCTTCAAAAACCTCGGTGACCCCCATGACTCTGCCGTCAGCAGGTGATACAACAAGCGTATCATCCTCAGGAATACTGCGTCTAGGATTGCGAAAGAAGAAGGTAACAAAAGATGCCAACACTCCGGGAATAATTGCCCAATAAGGGTCAACAGCCACAGCCGTAACAATTGTTATGAGAATAAGAGTTCCAATATATATGTAACCTTCTTTAACTACAGGCGTTTTTACCACGTATCCACCTCCTCCAAAGCAACCCCCTTGTCTTTCTCTGTGAATTCTCAACCTATTATAATATACCCCTTTTACTTTGTCTAACTATTTTTTGTCCAATACTACCTTTATAACGAACCTAGGCAATGCAAGCATTCGAATCGCACGATGCGGCTGTTTTAACAAACGATACAGCCATTCTAAGTTTGCTTGCTGCATCCATAACGGTGCACGTTTTACCGTTCCTGCCATTACATCAAGCGTTCCGCCTACCCCGATACAAACAGGAACCTGCAGACGCTTAAGATTGCGTGACAGCCATTTTTCCTGCTTAGGTACCCCTAGTGCAACGAGTAAAATATGAGGCTGAGCCCGTGAAATATCTTCAATAATTTCATTTTCATCAGCAGCACTAAAATAACCATCGCGAGTTTTAATGATATTTATACCAGGATAGCGTTCTTCGGCGGTTTGCTTTGCCTTCTCTGCTACTCCCGGACCTGCTCCAAAGAGATAAATCCGGTACCCTTTTTTTCCGGCTTCTGCAAGCAGTTTCTGCGTCAGATCAAAACCAGCTACCCTCTCATACACCTGTTTCCCCTGATAGCGGGCTGCCCACACAACTCCTGCTCCATCCGGAACCACCAACGAAGCACTACTTAGTATATTTCTAAGTTCACTATCTTGCTGTGCCAGCATAACCATTTCTGCATTTGCAGTTGCAATTAAGTGAGGCTCGGAATCCTGAATAAAGGTTTCAATTTTTGCTACGGCTGATTCCATTGTAATAGAATCAACGGGAATACCCAATACGTTAACTTTTGAATGCACGTCTTTCCTCCTGCTGCCAAGTTCTCCCTGCTACGTAGCATTTTACCATACAATTAAAATCCGGGCAATCGCCAGGGAAGCTTCCAGAAAGGTCGATTGTCACGTTGATTGTTAGAGGGGGCAGATTGGCCGCCCCGTGTACGCGAGTCGGTCACTTTCGGCTCAGTCCCGCGGATGAAGGCACTGTATTCAGTATCAGAGCAGCCGGATGACGGTGCAAGCTTACCCGATTCGGCACAAATGGCTAATTTCGTTATCACATTAGGAGGAACTGAAAAATCAATTGCCCTGCTGTCACTTACCACCTTACTCATCATCGTTCCCCAGAGAGCGGAAACTTCGGTACCTGAAATGCCGACAGGCTTACGATTATCATTTCCTATATAAATTCCGACAACCAGTTCCGGTGTGTATCCCATAAACCAGGCAGTTTCATAATTATCGGTAGTACCCGTTTTCCCTGCAGCCGGCCGGCCAAGATTAGCCGGTGTGCCTGTTCCATTATCAAGTACACTCTTTAAAATATCCGTTATAATATATGCTACATCCGGTTGCAGGGCCGTCTGTTGGCTAAGCTGGGATTGCTCCAGCACCCGATCATTTTCATCAAGTACTTTAACAATCGCAACAGGCTTCGAAATAACCCCGCCATTAGCAAAACCGGTATAAGCTGTTGTTAACTCAAACAAGCTCACTCCTTGCGTAAGACCCCCAAGCGCTGAAGCCAAATTATTATCCTCAGGCACTATTGTTGAAATACCCATAGAACGCGCTAGATTCAATACATTTTCCATTCCTATTTGCTGCCCAACTTTCACTGCAGCAACATTGACCGACCACCGAACAGCTTTCTTAAGAGTAATAGAACCACGATATTTTTTATCATAATTTTGCGGTACATAACCACTGATATTAATGGGTTCATCAACAATTACTGAAGCCGCTGTCAAACCACTATTCAAAGCAGCAGCATATAGAATCGGTTTAAAGGCTGACCCTGGCTGCCTGATTTCCGATAGAACCCGATTTGTTTGACTTTCCTCGTAGTTACGCCCTCCGACCATTGCCCTTATATAACCGGTTCTAGCGTCAAGTGCCAGCACTGCTCCCTGAAACTCTCCCAGCACAGCTTCTGCTGCTTGCTGGGTTTTCGTATCTAAGCTTGTATATACTTTTAAACCACCCTTATAGACTCGATTCGCTCCATAACGGCCTACTAACTCATTTGCTATGTAATCGAGAAAATAAGATGCTTGTATCGCACGTTTTTTCTTGCCTGCTAATTGTACCGGCTCACGATTTGCGACAGCTGCCTGCTGCTCCGTTATATAGCTCTCTTTAACAAGACCGGCTAACACAACAGCCCGCCTATTAACGGCCGCATTCATGTCACTGTAAGGAGAATATATATTGGGCCCCCGTGGCAAACCTGCAAGTAATGCGCTTTCTGCCAGCGTTAATTCGCTTGCATGTTTACCAACATACAGCTGCGAAGCTGCTTCTATTCCGTAAGCACCTTCACCAAAATAAACCTGATTTAAGTAAGCCTGTAAAATTTCTTGTTTAGAAAACTTACGCTCAATTAAAACAGCTAACAAGGCTTCTTTTATTTTTCTGCCAAATGTCTGCTCTTGTGTGAGAAATAAGTTCTTGGCAAGCTGTTGCGTGATTGTGCTGCCGCCTTCAACTATGCCGCCATAACGTACATTTATCACCGCTGCCCGTATGATACCAATTGGATCAATTCCGAAATGACTGTAAAACCGGGTATCTTCATTTGCAACAATTGCTTGCTGAACATAAGGAGATATACTATTAATAGAAACAACAATTCTGTTTTCTTCAAATAATTTTGAAATCAGTTGCCCATTAATATCAAAAACCTGCGTGGCTGCAACCAGCTGGAGCTGATCTAAGTTATCCGTCTTAGGAAGGCTAAAGAAAGCATAGCCGACACTGGCGAATAACGACAATATCACGATTACAATAATGCTATCAACTATATACTCACGCCACCATTTTTTTTGCATGATTCGCCGGCCTTTACCTTGTTTTTCCATCGGGTTTCCAACTCCCCTCTGCACTTAGTATGCCCAATCAAATCCCAACATTTTCACTTGTCATGCGAATAATCAAATAACACCCCTTGCCTCATATAAAAGGCAAGGGGTGTTAATAAAATTAAAGGCTGTAATTAGGAGCTTCTTTTGTAATACTTACGTCATGTGGATGGCTTTCTTTCAAACCGGCGCTTGTTATGCGGATAAATTGAGTTTTCGTAATAAGTTCATCGATATTGCGTACACCACAATATCCCATGCTTGCACGCAACCCGCCAACCATTTGGAATAATGTATCAGCAACCGATCCTTTATAAGGTACACGGCCCTCAATGCCTTCCGGAACGAGCTTGTCCATATTTTCTTGGAAATAACGGTCTTTACTACCATCAGCCATAGCTCCCAGCGATCCCATACCACGATATACCTTGTAGCTGCGGCCTTGATATATAACAGTTTCTCCAGGACTTTCTTCTGTGCCGGCAAGCAGATTACCGATCATAACAACATTGGCACCTGCTGCGATTGCTTTGGCAACGTCTCCGGAATATTTAATGCCACCATCGGCTATAACGGGAACATTATATTCACGCGCAGCTTTGGCACAATTATAGACTGCTGTAATTTGCGGCACACCAATACCGGCAATAATACGGGTTGTACAAATTGAGCCCGGTCCAATACCTACTTTTACCGCATCCGCTCCTGACTCAATCAAATCACGGGCAGCTTCTGCAGTTGCAATATTACCGGCTATTAACTCAATATGAGGATAAGCCTCTTTGATCCGTTTCACTGATTGAAGAACCCCAATAGAATGTCCATGAGCAGTATCAATGACGATAACGTCTACCTTAGCAGCAACAATGGCATCTACACGGTCCATCATATCTGCTCCTACACCAACCGCCGCAGCAACAAGCAGCCGGCTTTTAGCATCTTTGGCAGAGTTCGGATACTTCTGCGCTTTTTCAATATCTTTAATAGTAATTAAACCCTTTAAATTGCCCTCTTGATCCACCAGCGGCAATTTTTCAATGCGATGATGTCTGAGGATTTCTTTTGCTTCTTCCGGCGAAGTGCCCACTGGAGCAGTAATTAAATGCTCGCGGGTCATAGTTCCGCTGATTTTTTTCTTCATGTCTGTTTCAAAGCGCATATCCCGGTTGGTAATGATCCCTACTAATTTACCTTTTTCCGTGATGGGAACACCGGAAATACGGTATTTTTCCATCAGACCATTTGCATCCTGCAGCGTATTTGTAGGTGACAGGAAAATCGGATCTACAATAATTCCATGCTCTGACCGTTTTACTTTATCAATTTCATTCGCCTGCCGCTCAATGGTCATATTTTTATGTATTACACCTATGCCGCCCTCACGTGCCATGGCAATTGCCATTCTGGCTTCAGTAACTGTATCCATACCCGAGCTCATGATCGGTGTGTTTAGTTTAATATTACGAGTCAGGTATGTCCCTACCTCTACATCGCGTGGCAATATCTCGGATTTAGCCGGAACAAGCAATACATCATCGAAAGTTAATCCTTCAGGTCCAAATTTATTTTCAAGCATATTTTTACTCCTTTCAAATGGTTTCGTATTTATTCTGCATAGTATATCATACATAACCTTGCCAAGGCTACCTCTTTTTATGTGAAAAAAAGGTTATATTTTGTAAAAAAACAAGAGATTTTGTAAATTTAAGAAGGAAATGAAAAGCAATAATGGAATTATAATGATTACTCATATCTTGTTTAGTAAAGTAATTTATAAAGCTATAAGAAGAAAGGAATTAAAACCATGTCTAATAACAAAGGTATTTTATTAGAGACTGGTACAAACGAGTTTGAAATTGTTGAATTTGCGGTAGGTTCTGTTACTTATGGCATAAATGTTGCCAAGGTCCGTGAAGTTATTAATCCTCTTGAAATTACAAAGATGCCCAATACCCACCCCTATGTTGAAGGAGTTTTTACTCTGCGTGGCAAGGTAATGCCTTTGGTCAATCTGGCAAGATGCCTTGGCAGTGAACACACTGCCACCTCACACAAAATCATTGTCAGTGAACTCAATAACTACTTCGTAGGCTTCCTGGTTGATGAGGTCTCCCGCATTCACCGTATATCCTGGACCGAGATGGAGGCTCCTCCCAACATTACCAACTCCGATATGGTTGTTGGAATAGTAAAAATGGCAGCAAAAATGGTTGTTCTCCTGGACTTCGAAAAAATTGTGGCTGATATTAATCCGGAAATAAATCGCAAATTAACTACCATCCCTTCTGCTAATGTAGGTGTAGTGGAAACTCGTAAAACGAAGACTATCCTGATCGCTGAAGATTCAAAAATGCTGCGTGACCTGTTGCTTAGTACGCTTCATGTAGCTGGTTACAACAATGTTATTAGTACTGAGAACGGTCAAATTGCTTGGGATACTTTAGAAAACATGGCATCAGACCGAACTCCGATGCAAGAAAAGCTGAATTTAATCATTACTGATATTGAGATGCCTCAGATGGATGGTCATCATTTACTTAAGCGCATCAAAGATCATGAAAACCTGCGTGCACTTCCGGTCATTATCTTCTCTTCTCTTATCAATGAAGAAATGCGCCGTAAGGGCGAAGCACTCGGAGCTGCTGCTCAGGTTACAAAACCGGAAATTACTCAGTTGATTGATTTAATTGACCAAAAAATTCTCTAAAATTGTCAGGACTAAACATAATTTGTTTAGTCCTGATTTTATTTTGTCCAACTGTTTAAACTAAGCATATACTGTCGTTGGAGGTATTTATGCTTGCAATAACTGGTGGTGTTGTTCATACTGTTTCAAACGGAACTATTGAAGGGGCCGTAATCTTAATTGATAAGAAAAAAATTATTGCCGTTGGCCAACATATTGCCATTCCTGCCAATGCAACCGTTATATCGGCTGCAGGCAAAGAAATTACTCCCGGGTTAATCGACTGTCACACCCATCTCGGTATTGCCGAAGAAGGTGTAGGACAGGCTCACGTAGACAAAAATGAAGTAAACTCCCCGCTCTGTCCACATTTGCGGGCCATAGATGCCATCAATCCCGAAGATCAAGGCTTATCTGACGCATTATGCGGTGGAGTGACGACTATTATTGTTACTCCTGGAAGCGAAAACGTGATTGGCGGACAAAGCGTTGCGATTAAAACACACGGTACCGTAATTGATCACATGATCCTTCGCCAGCCAGCAGGGATGAAAATTGCTTTTGGCGAAAATCCGATCCAAATATACATGGCAAAGGACCGTCCTCCCTCAACACGCATGACAATTGCAGGCATGATCCGGGAACAGTTGGTCGCTGCTCAAAATTATGCAAATAAGATCGCTTCAGGGACAGGCGAACGTGACCTGCGCATGGAGGCACTTGTACAGGTGCTGAACCGTGAAATACCGCTTCGAGCTCACGCGCACGCGGCAGACGACATTATGACGGCAATCCGTATTGCTGATGAATTTAATCTGCTGCTTACACTGGAGCATGCAACTGCGGGACATAAAATTGCAGAGGAAATTGCCAAGCGTTCTATTCCTGCCGTTATCGGTCCCTCCATCACCGCCAGAGTTAAAGTCGAGTTAAAGGACCGTACCTACCGCACACCGGCCCTGCTCCATGAAGCCGGGGTAAAAATAGCTTTAATCACCGACCATCCATTCTTGCCGATTAATTGCTTACGCTTAGAGGCTGCTTTAGCGGTAAAAGCAGGCTTACCCCGCGATGAGGCATTGCGAGCAATTACCTTGCATGCTGCTCAAATTATTGGAGTGAGTAACCGGGTTGGCTGTATAGAGGCTGAAAAAGACGCGGATCTAGTTATCTTTGATGGTGATCCATTCGCTATTTCAACACATGTTACTACCGTCATTGTCGATGGGCAAATAATAGGAAAAAAGCCCCAGGCTTAGCCTGGGACGCTCCTCTTTACTTTACAATATATACTTTTGCTTTTTGCATACCGAACTCATACGCTTCGTCTACAGTTGCCATAGCAATGTCAATTCGCTTCCCTTTAATAGCTCCGCCTGTATCCTCAGCGGTAGCATAAGCACCATGTCCGTCGGCAAATTCAATATATACACGTGAACCTAAGGGAATAAGCTTAGGATCGACGGCAATAATGCCTGGACGAACTTTCGTTCCCATGTGCGTCAAATCTCCCCATTTACCATTATCATGTGCACCGGGGGCATAAGCAGTTGCTACCATCTCGATAGCCTCTGATTTAAACTGACGTTCTGCAGCCTCGGCTGACGCTTTTGAACTAAGAGCGATCGCTCCTATGAAAAAAAGTAACCCTAAAGTCATAAAAAGTTTATTCATGATAGTCTCTCCTCTCTATATGCCTACGAGGTTAGCTGACGGGTTCGGGACAAGAGGATATCCCTACCGCAGAAATTCTGCGGATTCACCCCAAATATGGTTCCCCCGTTTTCCTGGGAAATTCGGCATAACACGTATTCTACAGCATACCTGGAAGTTTGACAACCCACCGTCATTTGCATGATCGTCTCTAATTACCTGTCCTGGCTGATTATCGTGCTCATCCTTCCGTATACGGACTTTTTTCTTATTATGCAACGTAAGGTAAGTGAATAACATGATAAACAGAGTGTTTTCTTTTAAAAAACCTTATAAAATTAATCCGGACAGTATAAAATCGCAAACAACAAATCAAGCTCCCGCCGGGAAATTTGATGTCATTATCGCAGGAGCCGGACCTGCAGGCAGCACAGCCGCTTATTTTATGGCACAGCAGGGACTGAAGGTTTTACTCCTGGAGAGAGGGTGCTACCCCGGTGCGAAAGTCTGCGGTGGAGTAAGCATCATTGCAGAGCATACTCATAAACTTTTTCCTAATTTCTGGGATGAACTTGAATGGGAACGAATGGTAACTGACCAGTCCTTCTGGTGGATGACAGAGGATTCCGTACTAAGCACCCGATATCAAAGCAAGCGGTTAGCAGCGGCTCCCTACAATCGCTTTACGATAAAACGTATCCATTTATATCAATGGTTGGCACAAAAAGCGATAGATGCCGGAGCTATCCTGCTTAATAATCACCATGTATCTGAAGTGCTTTTTAAAGACAATCAGGCAATTGGTGTAAAAATAGCTGAACCTCATCCTAATTATTATCTGGCCGATATCATCGTGTTAGCTGATGGCGCGAATTCCATGCTTGCCGAAAAATCCGGCCTTATTCACCGCGTATCACCACTTAATATGTCTCTTTATGTAAAAGAAACCATCTCCCTTTCCGCTGAGATTATCGAAGAACGATTCAACTTATTACCCAAT
Organism: Anaerospora sp.; assembly: GCF_032013335.1. Taxonomy (NCBI): domain Bacteria; kingdom Bacillati; phylum Bacillota; class Negativicutes; order Selenomonadales; family Sporomusaceae; genus Anaerospora; species Anaerospora sp. Next base: position 45,271 of record NZ_DALZUO010000004.1, read on the forward strand.
GAAGGAGCCATAATCGGGTTATACGGTTATCCAACAGCCGGCATGAATGGAACAGCGTCTATTCATACTTTCAAAGACAGCATCAGCTTAAATGTCGGCATGTCCGTAGCTGATTTTGCCCAGTCGGGTACTCGGCCATATGAACTTTTGAATCGCTTAAAAGAACATCCCAATATTAAGCATTTACTTAAAGACGGTAAATTAAAAGAGTATGGCAGCGCGCTTATTCCGGAAGGCGGCTATACTAGTATTCCAAGCCTCGTACATCCGGGAATTATGATTACTGGCGATGCTGCCGCTCTTGTTAATGGTGTTCATGGAGTTAATCTAGCAATGTGGTCGGGTTTTTTTGCAGCTAAAGCTGCTACTGCCGCTAAAATAGTCCGTGACTTTTCAGAACGAAAGCTTTCTCTATACCGTACACTGCTAAACGAAAGCTTTGTCATGCAAGATATGAAAGCAAATGCTGGCGTAGCTAAAATGCAGCAGGATATTCCCTATTTATTTGACCTTTACACTCGAATGGCGAACGAAGCTGCTTTCCAGGTCGCAAAGGTTTATACGATGCCCAAACTTGCCAAAAGAAAGTTTATCTTTCAAAAACTAATCAGCATGCAGCCTTTAGGCAAAATGCTCAAAGACAGCTGGCGTGTGTTAAAGGTAATAAAATGAATACATTATACACTAAGATGAGCTCCCTTCATTTTGAGCCTGATGATTCGTGGCAGCATGTCATCATCGGGGATCAGAATATCTGTAAGGATTGTCAGAGTAAAGCCTGCCTGACAATTTGTCCTACCGAAGTTTTCTTGTGGAATCATGCGGATAATACGCCTATTGGCGTATTATATAAACAGTGCATTGAATGTGGCGCCTGCCGGCTGGTGTGCCCCTTTAAAAACATTGAGTTTTGTTATCCCAAAGGCGGATATGGTGTTATGTATACAGAAGAACACCCCATTTCGTAAGTAATACGAAATGGGGTGTTTTTTTCATTTAAGCATCAATACGCAGCTTACCTGCTTTGCCGAGATTCTCAAACGGCATATCACGTATAACGATAGTTACCGCTTCCGCCGGGCAGTTTGCAGTTTCACAAACCACTTCAGTTACTTTTTGTACTAAATTGCGTTTTTGTTCAACAGTACGCCCTTCAAGCATATCAATTTGAATAATTGGCATAACAGCACCACCTCTAAATTTATCTGAACGAATTATTATCAATAGTTCGTCACAGGTAAATTTTTCCCTGCTACGCTGTCAGCTATTTCTCATCAGATTTACCATTCTTACGTTTGAACCACCATAAGGCTCCATAAACGCCTATAACGACTAAGATAATACCAATCAATCTCCCCATATTTTCACTCGCAAATACGAGATCGTGACCTAAAAGCACCTTTATGACTACAGGAGGAAATTTTCCTAATACCGTAGCCAGAATGAAATCTTTAAAAGTCATGCGGCTAATAGCAGCAACAGCTGTAATAATTCCCGAGGGAGCTAACGGAAGTAATCTAGCTATTAAAAGCGCTTTAAAGCCGTTTTCAGCACTATAGTCATCTACCTGTTTTAGATAGGGACTTTTCGTAATCCAGCCTTCTACGGCGTGACGAAAAAAGTGACGCGCAAAGATAAACATGACTAAGGCTCCTGCTACTTCGCCCATCCAGGAAATAACAGTACCCCACCACAAGCCGAAAACAATGCCGGCAGCACCCGAAAGAATCATAAATGGGAAAACAATCGTAAAAGTCATGACAATAAAAAGAAACAAAGTAACAATAACAGCACCTGCTCCGAAAGAGCGAAGATACTCCGACAAGGCAATGATATCACCTTGCTTAATAATTCTATAGGCATGATCAAAAAAATCCGGCTGCCACAAGTACAGTAATATAGCCACTATGATAATAGCCAGCCATCCAAAAATTTTATTCATAGTTATCTCCCCTAGAATTACACACATCTTTATCCATATTACTAAATAAGGCTATAAAATACAATCTCTCAAAAGAGAAAAGCACCGCTTATTATGCAGTGCTTGGAGGTAAGCATATTTTTACCTGCTTATTCGTTAATTTCTTTTTGAAAAATTTCACAAGCGCTATTAGACCAATGAGTACAATCAGAGCAGCGACGTGCAAAATCATCTGCCGACACATTTAATAACGAATAGCCGTACCCCATTGCATTAATAATATGTTCAAACTCCTGGCATTCTTCTGCAATATTGCGCAGTTGTGCTTCATCATAATGGTATTGCACACAATTCCCTCCTTGGCAACCTACTTTATTCTAGTTTGCACTCCAAGGCTGGAAAATAATTTTAAAATAATAGTAAAATCATGAATAAGTTATTTACATATGGTAAATAACTAGGAATGTAAATTTTCTCCTCTCCCATAATTGGCGGCTTAAGGCCGCCCTTTTTTTTTAATTGCAGAACATCTGCCGGAATTTTTCTCCAAACCGTACCGCTAATTCAGGCCGAAGCAAATTCACGTGTTCAGGGATATTCACTGAACGCAAAGCAGCCTTACGAGCTTCTAATAAGATTTCAATATCTTTTACAATATCAGCAATTTTTAAATCTGGCAGCCCATGCTGCCTGATACCAAAAAACTGGCCCGGACCACGGAGCAGCAAATCTTTTTCCGCCAACACAAAACCATCACAGGTTTGAGACATAATGTCCAGTCGCTCTTTAGTGTCCGGATTTTTACTGTCAGAAAGTAATATGCAGTAAGATTGATACTCACCGCGTCCAATGCGTCCACGTAATTGGTGCAATTGCGCTAATCCGAAACGGTCAGCGCCATCAATAACCATTACAGTTGCATTGGGGACATTTACGCCAACTTCAATAACCGTTGTTGCAACCAACACTTTTATATCCGCTTGATAAAAAGCCTGCATGACCTGCTCTTTTTCTTGAGGTTTCAACCGTCCGTGAACCAATCCGCAAGGTACCGTGCGAAAAGTCGTTGCTTGCAATTGTTCATACAACTGCGTAGCAGACTGTGCTTCCAGCTTAGCGGATTCTTCCACTAAAGGGCAGACAATATAAGCTTGGCGGCCGGCCTGTACTTCCTTCAGTACAAAGTTATATACTCTTTCATGCATGTCTTTGTTAGCAACATAGGTTTTAATTGCCTTCCGTCCAGGCGGCATCTGGCGAATGGATGATACATCAAGATCTCCATATACCGTCAATGCCATAGTCCGCGGGATTGGAGTTGCTGTCATCACCAGTACATCGGGCATGTTCCCTTTTGCCTGTAAAAGAGCTCTTTGATTCACTCCAAAGCGATGCTGCTCATCGGTAATTACCAGTCCAAGCTGTTGAAAAACAACGTCTTCCTGAATTAAAGCATGCGTTCCAATGACAATATCGACAAGGCCAGTACTAAGCCTGTCCAATACTTCTTTACGAACGCGTTTTGTCAAGCTTCCAGTCAACAGCACAATGCGAATCCCTAATGGAGCAAGCATGCGGCTGAGAGTATGAAAATGCTGCTCAGCCAGTATCTCTGTAGGTACCATCAAAGCACCTTGATAGCCATTCTCCACCGTTTTTACCAAGGCCAGCGCAGCTACTACGGTCTTACCCGAGCCTACATCGCCCTGCAGTAAGCGCTGCATAGGAGTACTGTCTTCCATATCATCTTTAATTTCTCTAAACGCCTGCTGTTGATCATCAGTCAGCGAAAATGGCAGGCATTTTTGCGCTGCCAATAGCTGTTCACCATCGGGCCCGTGCTTAACTCCAATACCGCTGTGCTGGTGCTTCTTTTTTAAGAATAACAAGCCGCTTTGTAAATAAAATAACTCTTCAAATACCAGCCTTCTCCGCGCGTCAGCCAATAGAGCCATACTGCCTGGAAAGTGGATATTTTCTATAGCAGAAGTACGGTTAAGCAATTGATAGTTCTTACAGATCTCATCAGGAAGATTCTCAACAATTTTGGTTTGACTCTCAAGGGCCTGTTTAATCAGTGACCTTAGGAACTGCTGATTAATATTCTCACTGCTGGGATAAATCGGTACAATACGCCCTGTGTGCAAAGAATCATCGCCAGGAGATAGAAATTCCACTTCAGGCGTTGTTATTTGTATCTGACGAAACCGTCGTTCAACCTTACCGGAGACAATAAGCTGCATACCCGGTTTATACATGCGTTTAAAATAAGGCTGATTAAACCATACCAGCTCTGCTTCAGCTGACTGGTCATTCACCCGTACTTTCGTTATCGTTAAACCCCTTCGAGGCTTCACTTCATTAACGGCAGTAACAACTGCATAAAAAGTTTCCACCTGTCCGTCAAAAACCTCAGCTATTCGTTTTAACTGACTGCGATCCTCATAACGGCGGGGGTAATGCTCAAGCAACTGACCAATTGTTGTAATATTGAGTTTTGCCAATAATGCAGCCTTTTGTGGACCGACCCCTTTTAAATATTGAACAGGAGTATTCATTTAGGCAAACAAACGGCATTTAATTCGCACAGTAGTGCCTCTACATCAATATTGTGCATTTTAGCACCGTTTTCCAGAGTCTCCGTTGTTGAGGCCAAACAACCGATACAACCCATTCCATGGCGCGCAAATATCTCTCTGGCTTGGGGGGTTAAGCGGAGAATTTCCATAATAGGAGTATCTTTTTTTATCAAATTATTAGCCCCCTCTACGTACTTTTTGTTCTTTATTTTCAATATATGACATCAAACTCCTGCTAAATACTATTTATTTAAGAATTAATTCTTCCAGCCCTTGCATAGTTACCGTAATTTGTGCTAAAATATTGTCGTTGTATATGGAAAAGTCTTTGTCCTGCGAGGAGGTGGAAATAAATGGCCAACGTCTGTGAAATTTGCGCAAAAGGCGAGCGCAGCGGATTTAACGTAAGTCACTCCCATTTGAAGACCAAACGGACTTGGAAGCCTAACATTCAAAAGGTTAAAGCCATTTTGGATGGTGAAGTTAAACGAGTTAATGTTTGTACCCGTTGTCTCCGTTCCGGAAAAGTTCAACGAGCCGTTTAATGACTAAAGGACTGGTGTAAACCAAGTCCTTTATTTTTTCCAGTCTTCCCTTTAAATAGCTATTCCCGATATCTTGTCGGGAATAGCTATTTTGTTTTACTTCATTATATTTAATTACAAACATAGTAAGGCCCCCCCTTTCGATAAGGAGGCCTTACTAATTCATGACGTAAACGTAGGCTTGCCAGCTGCAGAGTCTACTTATTTTGTCAGAGCGGCCTGCGGATGACATCAAGGACACTGCCATCCCGGTACTCCACCACTCCGACAATCTGATCACTGACTGGAATAGGCTCCGGTTTGCCGGCGAGGATATAGGCCATTTGCTGCAAATCGTGAATGGACATGACAGGTACGCCTGATGCCTTCAGGTTATCCATTAGATCCGTACGACGCGGATTAACTGCTACGCCGCGCTCAGTTACGATAACATCCACTGTTTCGCCGGGTGTCACAATGGTATTGACCCGATCCAGAACCATAGGCAGACGACCTCGCAGGAGCGGCGCCACAACAATAGCGAGATTCGCCCCGGCAGCAGTATCACAGTGGCCACCCGATGCCCCCATGATAACGCCATTGGAATCCGTAATCACATTAACGTTAAAGTTAACATCCACTTCTGTAGCACTTAAAATAACCACATCCAGCTGGTTTACAATAGGCCCGCCGTTATGGGGATTAGCATAAAAGGACGCCGACATTTCCTGATGGCGGGGATTGTTTTTTATCGACTCAACGGATGGCAGATCAAAATCCTGCACATCAAATATGGTTTGTATCAAGCCTTCGTTGAGCATGTCCACAAAGGGAGCTGTAACACCGCCCAGTCCAAAGCCGGCTGTAATCCCCTGAGCGATCATTTTCTCCTTAATGAACCGTGCTGCAGCCAGTGAAGCGCCGCCGCTGCCTAATTGCAGCGAATAGCCGTCTTTGAAGTAGCCTGAGTATTCAATTACGGTAGCCGCATAATCGGCAATAAGCAGCTCTCTGGGATCGCGGCTAATACGCAAAGCCCCTGAGGCAATTCCCTTCGGATTACCGATGTTCTCCAGCTCGACGATGTAGTCTACTTGGGTCTGCGGGATGCTAATCCGCTGCAGTGGACGGTCTACTAAATTGTCTGTTAAAGCGATGACCGTATCGGCATAGGCCGCATCGACCATGGCATACCCCATAGAACCGCAGGCCGATTTGCCTTCAGTGCCGTTAATATTGCCGAACTTGTCGCAGCAAGGAGCGCCTAGAAAGGCGACGTCAATATGCAGTTCGCCGCTCTCAATCGCTCTGGCGCGACCGCCGTGAGAACGAATAAGGACCGGCCTGGCAAGCTTCCCGGCTGTCATAAGCTTGCCAAGTTTCCCCCGTCCTCCGCTTGTTTCAATATTAGTAATAACACCCGCCTCAATATAGGGAATGATGGCGTCATTGACGTCGTTTAAAGAGCTAGGTGCTAAGGTTAAGCCTTTGATCCCCTTTTTGGCAATAGCTTCGACAACAAGGTTTAAAATATAGTCTCCATTGCGAAAATGATGGTGAAAGGATATAGTCATACCATCTTTGAGGCCCGAGGCATCAATGGCCTGGTCAATAGATTCGAGAATTTTCTCTGAACGGGGTTTAGCAGAGCGGATTTTTGGACCCCAGAGGCGGCCCTCAGGTGTTATGGCAAACGGTCCCGCATAGGGAACGATGTTACTATAGCCCACGATTTGTTCGGGAATTTCTCTTCCTGCTGCATTAATCATGACAATACCTCCTCTATTTCTGTACGGCCGCCGCATAGTCCAGAATGCGCTGAGCCCGTACGACGATGGGGCCGTCAATCATTTTACCATCCAGAGCAATAACGCCGGACTTCTTTGCCAGCGCTTCTTCATAAGCTGCTAAAATGCGCTTGGCGTTATCTATTTCTTTGGCGGTAGGCTGAAATACTTGATGTACAAGGCGGACCTGGCGAGGATTGATCACTGACTTACCGTCGAAGCCCATGCCTTTAATCATGTTGGCTTCATCAACAAATCCGGTTTCATCATTCACATCGGAAAATACGCTGTCAATGGCTTGAATACCGGCCGCCCTGGCAGCCAATAACAACTCGGAACGGGGTACGAACAGTTCACGGCCTTCCTTACTCCGTGTAGTGCGCAAATCTGCAATGAAGTCTTCTCCGCCAATTGCCAGGAAGTCCATGCGCGGACTAGCTGCCGCGATATCATAAGCGCAGCGCAGTCCTTTTGCAGTTTCAATAGCAGCACCGATAACAATGGAACCAGGAACAAAGCCATTATCTTTCTCTGCCTTGGTAATAATTTCATCAAGCTCTTTAATATCGTCTACTGATTCGGCTTTTGGCAGACGGATGAGATCCGGTTTAGCAGGCAGCACTACCGCAAGATCATCGTATCCAAAAGGAGTGCTTAAGTGGTTAATCCGGATGCAAGTTTCACATGGGTAGCTGATCGATTGAAGAGCCTCGGCCACCAAATGGCGGGCAGCATCTTTTTCAGTAATGGATACGGCATCTTCCAGGCAGAAAATGATTGAATCAGCGCCATAGATACCGGCGTTCAGGAGCATTCCCGGGTTATTGCCCGGCACAAACATCATGCTTCTACGCATTCTGGCCATCTATATTCCTCCCTTGGCAGACGCTCTCTGCACAGCAGTCTGCAGCCTCGCCCTTATGGTGCAATCCAGGGCCCCTTTATCATTGGCATGCACCTGAGCATCAGTGATTCCCTGACTAAACAATGCCTCCTGTATCACTTGGGTAATGCGGAGTCCGTATTGCTTGATCACCGGGCTATTTAGCTCAATTATGATACCTGCACCAGGATTGGCAGGCGCAATGGTGATGATGATGTCATTGGACTCTACCGTTCCAGCCTGACCTGGCTGAAGTAATTTTTGCATATGGCACCTCCATGAAAATATTGGAAACTGATCTACTCAGATTAAGAATAACAGGATTAGCATAATAAATAAAATATTTAACTTTTATAAATGTTATAGAATTTTCTTATTCCCCCCTCCCTTTTCCGCTTTACAAAGAAGAGATGGCTCAGCCCGACTAGTCATGGGAATCAAGCCATTCTGTGCATCTTTATGAAGCCAATCCAGAAGAAGTTACAAAAGATTTTGAATTCTAATTAAATTGTAGTACAATTAGAGAAATAAATAAAATATATATTTTTTTGGCATTTCAATAATTTTTTCTTATTACGAGGTGAATAGACTCATATGGATGATAAAGACTGGTTGATGTTAAAAACCATTGCTGTAGAGAAAAACCTGACCAAATCAGCGGATCGCTTATATCTCTCCCAGCCCGCGCTCACGTACCGGTTACGCAATCTCGAAAAAGAGTTTGGAGCGAAACTTGTGGCCCGTCGCCCTACCGGTATACTTCTCACCCCTCAAGGGGAATATCTGCTGTCCTATTCGGAAGAAATGCTGTCACAGATGAATAAGGTGAAAGAACGCATTAAGAACATGGAAAATAAAGTCCAAGGTACGCTTCGGCTGGGAACATCCTCTGTATTTGCTCATTATGAGCTGCCGCAAATACTAAAAAGCTTTTTACACTGCTTTCCTGATGTGGAAGTTTTACTAAAAACAGGGCTTAGCCGCCACATCCATCGTATGCTGCAAAAAGAAGAGGTTTCAATTGCGATTCTCCGGGGCGATTATCATTGGGTGGACGAGAAGTTTTTGCTGCACGAAGAACCTATATGCCTGGTGTCAAGCAGCCCTATCGAATTTAGCGAGCTACCTTACAAGCCCCAAATCAGTTACCTCACAGACAGCTCATTGGAACCGGTAATACAGGATTGGTGGCGGGAATCATTCGCCTGTGCTCCCCAAGTAAACCTGGAAGTGGACAGCATGGATACCTGCCGTCAAATGGTGCTGCACGGCCTTGGCTGGGCCATCCTGCCAGAAATTGGCCTAGGTGAGCAAAGCGGTTTATTCCGGCGCGAGCTTTTTTGGCGAAGCGGCAAACCGCTGGTAAGAAGAACATGGTTAGCCTATTCCCCATCCTTCTTAGAACTATCCGCCGTCCGCGCATTTGTTGAATTTCTTAAAGAGCAATACCATGTGCCAACAAATTCTATCTAAATAGCGCCATTAACAAAGAAAGGGCTGTCCCGCAAAGTACGAAAAACCTTGCGGGACAGCTCTTATATATATCAGTAACAATAGACAATAAAACCTGAAAAGAAACACCGACTGTGCCTCATTGCAGGTTACTAAACGGCTTTTCCTGCTTCATAAGCTTGTAACAAAAGCTCGTTATTATTAGCTGCGGCATGCGGGTCTGTGCCACCCGCCTGTAAGAGGGTATCCACTACCTGTAAATTAAGCAGCTTAAGCACGGCTTCATTGGTTTGAAAGGATATTTGAAAAGCCTGCGAGTTGGGATTTCCTTGCGAATATACCATGATCAGGCTTTTAGCAGCATATCTGGGCTGGAAATTTTCATCAAACAAGCCGCAGAGCCGATCCCACAACAGCTTCATTTGAGCTGAGACCTGCCAAACATATACAGGTGAGCCGAAAACCACAGCATCAGCATCGACAATCGCTTGAAACATGTTCTGGAGATCGTCCTGCATAATACAGTGCCCGGTTCTCCGGCAAACGAGACAGCCTTGGCAGGGTTTGATGTTCATATCGTACAGATTGAAAACAGTTGTATCGGCACCCGCCTCTTGCGCCCCCCGAATCACTTCATTAACAAGAGTAGCTGTGTTGCCGTTTTTTCTCGGGCTCCCTATAAAAGCAACCACTTTTTTCATGTTGTAATTCCCTCCACTTAAAAATAAAATCATACTACTCTTCAAAAATCCAGACGGTTAAATAAACCCGCCATTGACGCGGATCGTTTGGCCAGTGATCCACTGCGATTCTTGCCCTGTCAGCCACAACACAACTTTAGCAATATCCTCTGTTTCACCCAGACGGCCAAAGGTATTCATCTTTGTCATAGTTTCGATTTGCTCTTTCGTTTTCCCCTCAGTAAAAAGTTCGGTGTTGACCGGTCCTGGAGCAACCGCATTGATCGTAATCCCTTTGGGCCCGAATTCTTTAGCCAATTGACGAGTAAACTGCTCGACGGCTCCCTTTGTACCCGCATAAATACTGTAGGCTGGGAACATCATTCCAGCTACCGAGGTAGAAAAATTGATAATCCGTCCGTTATTAGCCATGTGCCTGGCTGCTTGTTGACAGGCAAAGTAGGTTCCTTTTACATTGACGGCAAAAATTTTGTCAAAATCCTCTTCTGTTATAGCTGTGATCGGTTTGGTGATCATAATTCCTGCATTGTTGACCAGAATGTCAATTTTCCCATAGGCTTCCATCGCCTTTTGGAACAATCCCTCCACCTCGGCTACCCGGCTAATGTCTGCCTGAACTGGGGTTGCTTCGCCGCCCTGCTGTTTAATTCCGGCAACGACTTCGTTGGCTTTTTCCGAGTTTCCGGCGTAATTAATAATGACCTTCGCTCCATTCAGCGCCAGTTCTTCTGCGATAGTTCTGCCGATTCCCCGGGACGATCCCGTCACTAAGGCTACTTTTCCTGTTAGCTTTTTCTCCTGTACTTGTACCATCGTTCCTCTCCTCCTTTGATGCTACTCATGGAACCCCTCCAACATGGTTTCAACTACTTGCTTTAGCAATCCCTCCCTGTTTTCGTCCTTATGATCCAATACCATCCGGGGATGGTGGAAGGATATAGTGGATTCCAATAACAGCTGGACTACATTCTCTGGTGATTTCGCGTGAATCTCTTGCGCTATGATCGCCTTTTGCACAAGCATCAGCAGCTGTCTATTCAAATTATCCAAATGATCTATGATAAACGGCTTCAACAGCTCCGCGGCCATGTTAAAGGATTTATAAAGCTCAGGATCCTTTAAAACCTTTTCTTTTTTAAGTTGATGATATGTTAGAAACCATTTCACAATCAACTGTCGAGGCGGTACTTCCTTGTTCGCAATATGCTCCAATGTATTGTCCATGTGTGCCAGCCACCGTTCCGATATGGCGTCAAGCAATGCTGCTTTATCAGGAAAATGATTATAAAGCGCAGCCTGACTGATTTTGAGTTCCTTTGCAATATCCGTTAAACGGAATTTTTCAAAACTGTATGCCCGAATCTTTTCTTCGGCAATCTGCAGGGCCTTTTCTTTAATTTCTTCAGAAGATAGACCTGTTTTAGGCAATGTATCACCACCGCACTTTCATTGTGTCTAAATAGCATATCAAGAATAGTTTTTTATATTATATGTTATAAATATTATAATTTATAACACAATGTTTAGTCAAAGCTTTATTTGCTCATCGTCGGGCGCAGCAAAAACATAGCTGGCTGCCCTCAACTATATCTATGAGGGCAGCCAGCTATGTTATCCAGCTTATGCCTTAGAAAGCTACTCCCGTTTGTTTTTACTACTTTCCTTCCAGGTAATATCTTACCCACATAATTACTTCCGATAGTGAAGGGTGTGGTGTCATTGTCTCGCTGATACTTTGCACGGAGTGCGGATCTAAATAACGAGTCATCCTGGAGGCTCGTAACTCCATTACTGACTTAGATGCAATATGATCATTGACAGGTGTAAGTGTCGTTTCACCAGCATTCATAAGATTAACAAATGGTTGGAGCAAAATAGAAGCTTGCGGTCCAATTAAATGGGCGCCTAGAATGAGATTTGTTTTTTTATCTACCACAATCTTAACAAATCCATCATGCTCGTCTCCGGGATCAAAGCCAAGGGCAAAGCCTTTGGAAGTCGATGAATAATGATGTTTGGCTGTTAGAACCTCATAACCTGCTTGAATAGCCTGTTGCTCTGTCAGGCCCACATGAGCAACTTGAGGATATGTGAAGGTTACAACAGGTATTAAATCATAGCGGGCCCAGCGCCAGTCTTGCAGTTGTTGTTCACCAAATAAATTGTGGACTACTATTTCAGCTTCATAATTTGCTTTATGTCGAAAGGGAGCTGCACCATTTACATCACCAAAAGCCCAAACACCATCAACATTCGTTTCCAAAAACTCATTTGTAACAATCCATCCTCCGCTATCGGTTATGATACTTGTGTTTTCTAAGTGTAAAAAATCCGTATTGGGGCGTATTCCAGTGGCAATCAAAATTTCTTCTGCCCGGACTTCGCAAGATTCACTAGTTAGTTTGTCAGAAAAGGTTACGATCTTTTCGCCATTTTCTACCCGTACCGCGGTTGGTATATGGTTCAATACTATATTAATACCAAAACTACGAAGATCCTTTAAGATTTGGGCAGAAAATTCTTCATCTTCCTTAGGCAACAAGCGCGTATTGCGCTGTGCCAAAGTGACCTTCGTGCCAGCAGCTGTAAACACATGAGCAAACTCGGTACCGATAGGACCACCGCCCAAAATAACTAAACTTTTGTATGGTGTTTCCGGATACTTATCTCCAAACAGGGATTCAGACGTTATATAACCAGCCTCTTCTAATCCAGCGAGGGAAGGTATATTCGTACGCGACCCAACGGCAATAAAGATTTTATCGGCTGTAAACTCTTCTGATAGAGTACCATCATTTAATGCTACTTGTAATACCTTTTCATTTGTAAAGTAACCGGTTCCTTGATAAATATCAACATTTTTCGTTGTGTAATAGGCTAAAATATCATTGCTTTCATTTATTTTTTGCCATACACGCCGGGAAACGGTCTCCCAATTCATACGCGCCGGAGCTACGTCGACCCCGATCTTCGATAATCCATCAATTTCTCTAATATAATCTGCAGCTGTAACCATCACCTTAGTAGGAATACAGCCTCGAGTTAAACACGTCCCGCCAAAACGTCCTTTTTCTATCATAGCGCATTTTAAGCCCTGTTCAAGAGCTGCATCTAATACAATATTGGCCGATCCTGAACCGATTACCACAATATCATATTGCTTCATACCAGTAATACTCCTTTTAAAAATTATGCTTCTTATGTATAATACGCACTATGCCTGATAAGGGTTATACGGTGATGGCGAAAAATTCCCACGGCCTGTCACTAGATCAGCAATTTAAAAGTAAAAAAGTCGGTTGGTGAAGTTTAATAATCACACTAACCGACTTTTCGAAAATGTCCCCAAAGCCTTAAATCCTTTATCTGGATAAGAAGGCGCCGGTATTTCCCATGATGTGCAAAAAGGATTTTTTTCTTGTTGGATTGCTTATTTTACAATCTATGGGTATAATATAAGAAAAGGACTGACGTGTTGGTCGCACGCCAGCCCAGCAAGTTGTCTAACCGGAACGGTTAGCCTTAGTCGGGATTATTTAGAAATAACCGCGAACCTTGGTGAGAGGGCGGTTATTTCTTTTTTATGATTAATACGATTAACGTAGCAAATGCGACTGCAAAAGACAACGTCTCATATGTAGTCATAAAACACCACCTCCCTTTCTTAAAGGGTGTGTGTGGCCAACCGTCCCTCGACAACCTGTTGTAATTATTATAACATAATCTTCCAGGCTAAAAAGAGAAAATTCTTTTAATTGCTTTTAGGCTGCCGCTTTTTAAAAGAAGGCGGCTTCTTTATTTTTCACGTTGTGCAGTTGTGCAACGCCAGCCGACGTTCCCGGCAGTCCCGGTGCGAGTGATAGTGCTTCGTTCTGCATTCTGCCCTCGCTAGCCTCCCGGCAGGCTGCGACTGTAAGCGCCTGCGAGGCCTAAACACAGAGCTACAGCCGTCTTAGGGGAGGGTTTACTTCCAGTAGTTCACACAACATGCAGAGGGATTTGTTCCACTCATGGAGAAAATATCCAATAGAGTATCTAACAAGGGGGCCTGATCATGCCCACACTACAGCCCATAAAAACTAATCTTCTCAAACCTCTGCTCCTTGCATCCGGTTTAAGTGGGGTGCTATTTTATTTCTCCACTGGATTTTACGATAATTGGCTGCTAACCTGGCTGGCATCACTGCCGGTATGCTTTTATGCCTTGCAGTCCCGGGCTGGAGGAGCAGCGCTGGCTGCGTTCACTGCTTACGTCCTCGGTGCCATGAACCAGTTTGGCTACCTGCCTCCGTTGCTCTTTGTCGGTACAACAATGCTGAGTGCAGCAGCGTTCAGCACCTCCATCCTGCTATTGCGCTCTTTAACCCTAGCTAACCGCCAAATTTTTGCACCGTTTGCCTTTGCCGCTTCCTGGACCTCATTTGAATTTGTCCGTTCCCTTATTTCCTCTTTCGGCACTTTCGATAGCCTTGCCTATACTCAGGTCTACAACCTTCCCATTATTCAATTGGCGTCTTTGTCCGGTATCTGGGGCATAACATTTCTGCTTATGCTGATCCCTGCCTGTCTGGCTGTTGTTTGGCGCTATCGCTAGAATAGGAATATTTGCCGCCTGACAATCCTGCTCTCGGGCAGTCAGTGGGGACTGCTGACGGTCAGCGACAGCCGGGGCCGCCTCCTGGGCGTAACACCCACCAGCACAACTGCCGGTGAAGCCAGTCTGCTCAGCGAAGTATTACTGGGGAGTGGCCGCTCTCTGTATAGCCGGACTGGTGACTGGATGGGCTGGCTTTGCCTGCCTATGACTACCTGGGCCGTATTCCGGCTTAAAGCTAAAATTTGACTTTTTATTGACGGATTGCATATTTTACAATCTATGGGTATAATATAAGAAAAGGACTGACGTGCTCTAACACGCCAGCCCTACAGGCTGTCTAACCGGAAAACGGCTAGCCCAAAAGCTTCGTTATTAAGAAATAACCGCCATCTGAGCAGGGGCGGTTATTTCTTTTGGTTTATGACCAATACCATGAGCGTGGCAAATGCGACAGCAAATGTCAATGCTTCATAAACAGTCATCCTACCACCCCCCTCCTGGAAAGGAAGGGGCTAACCGTCCCCCGAGCAGCCTGTTAGGCTTATTATAGCATATTCTTCCAGGCTGAAAAGAGAAACTTCCCTCGTGCTTATCTATTTGTGCTTGTCTGCTGCTGCCACGCTTTTGACAAGATCGCGGTCAAGCTTGTCCATAAATGACGTAAATGCTTTAGTCATATCAACCCCGAGGCGGTCGGACAACACCAAGATCCACCAGAGGCATTCTGCCAGTTTCGCTGTAAGCTCCGGTTTTACTTCCCCGTCATGTATCCACCGGCCTTCCGCGGCCATGACCAGACGCCCGAGAGCGCCGATATCGGTGGAAAAAGCAAGCATGTCCTCTTCTGTGGTCCACGCACCGTTATGATTGCGTTCTTCGAGCTGTTGGTAAAAGCGGCGCACACGCATGGCGCGCTCGGTTGCCGCAGTGAAATCAATGGCCTTTGCTTTCGGCAGTTTTGTACTCATGGGATCTCTCCTTTATTTAATTGGGTATATTTACTCTTATTATACTTAAAGGTATAAGACAACAGTATGTCATATTCCCTTAGGTTTAATAGGTATTGCTTATTTTATACTGGCAATACCTTCGGCACGGCATTCAACGTAAACAGCGCAAAGAACCGGCTAAGGAAGTATTTCCCTAGCCGGTTCTTTGCGATTGCTTTCTCATTTGTCAGCAGATTAGACTACTGAAGATCTTGTTGTTTTATGCTCTCAATTAATTCTTCCAACTCTTCTTTATTGAACTGGTATTTTTCTGCGCAGAAATGGCAGCATAATTCAGCCTGTTCATCTTTAAGAATGTCTGTGAGCTCTTCAACCCCTAAGCTAATCAGGGCAGTCGTCACCCGTTCGCGGGAACACTGGCAGCGAAACATTAGGTCCAGCGGTTCATAGAGATTTAACTCTACTTCCATACCGGCAAAGATCTTCTGCAGTATAGCTTGTCCATCCATCCCCTGTTGAATCAGCTGAGAAATAGGCCCTAAAGCGGCAAGATTGTTCTCAATTTGCTCCAAAGCAGCGTCGTCAGCTCCCGGTAAAGCCTGTACCATCAAACCGCCGGCAGCAGCGACAGATAAATCGGGATTTACCAGCACACCAAGGCTGATGGTTGAAGGAGTCTGCTCCGATACATAGAGGTAGTTCGTCATATCTTCGGCAATTTCACCGCTAACTAATTCTGCACTGCCGGTAAAAGGCTGTTTTAAGCCGGTAAAGCGAGTAACATTAATATGTCCCGCCCCTACAGCCTGCCCAACATCTAATTTACCGTTATGCAGCGGTAAATCAGTGTGAGGCTCTTCGACATACCCTCTCACCCTGCCATCAGCCCAGGCATCGGCTACAACTGCTCCTAACGGTCCGTCTCCATCTATACGAATAGAAATACTTTCATCTGTTTTTAAATTGGCAGCTAATAACATTGCTCCTGTCATCGTTCTGCCAAGGGCTGCTGCCGCTATTGGATAGCAGTCATGCCGCTGTCTAGCTTCTTCAGTCAAATTAGTAGTTACAGCAACAAAAGCCCGCACTCCATTAGCTGTTGCCCGTAGTAAGTGATCCTGCAAAGTCCGCAGCCTCCATATCGTTATTTCCCTGGAAATAATTTACATTTAAATTTCGCGCAGTAAGTTAGCCATTTCAATGGCCGAAGTGGCAGCATCAAAGCCTTTATTGCCTGCTTTTGTTCCTGCCCTCTCGATAGCCTGCTCAATCGTTTCTGTTGTCAAAACACCAAAAATGGTTGGCACACCGGTTTCAAACCCCACGTGGGCTACACCTTTTGAGACTTCGGCACACACATAATCAAAATGTGGAGTACTGCCGCGAATAACCGTTCCTAAGCAGATCACTGCATCATATTTTTTACTCAGCGCCATTTTCTTGGCAACCATCGGTATTTCATATGCACCAGGAACCCAAGCTACTTCAATATCATCACTAACAGCACCATGACGCTCCAGCGCATCTATGGCGCCTCCAAGTAATTTTCCAGTAATAAATTCATTAAATCTGGCAACAACCACACCGAAACGCAAGCCCTGTGCTACTAATTTACCTTCATATACTTTAACCATTGTTTATGCCTCCTCATATTGTTTTAAAAAATGTCCGAGTTTTGCTTTTTTGACAGATAAGTAGCGCTGATTAAAACGGTTGGCCTTTATTTCAAGCGGAACACGCTCTGTAACAACGAGCCCGTATCCTTCCAGGCCTACTCTCTTACGGGGATTATTCGTTAACAGCCGTACCTTCGTCAAACCAAGGTCTGCCAGTATTTGGGCACCTATGCCGTAATCTCTCAAATCAGGAGCAAAACCGAGAATTTCATTTGCTTCAACAGTATCTTTTCCGGTATCCTGCAGAGCATATGCCCGCATTTTATTGGCTAGGCCGATACCGCGGCCTTCCTGACGCATATACAGCAGAACTCCTGCGCCCTCTTTTTCAATGCGCTGCATAGCAGCATCAAGCTGCTCACCGCAATCGCACCGGCATGAGCCGAAGGCATCACCGGTAAGGCATTCCGAGTGTACGCGAACAAGCACACTGTCTTGGTTGGTTATATCGCCTTTCACAAGAGCGATATGGCATTGCCCGTCCAACTCACTTTCATAGGCAAAAAGCTGAAATTCACCATAACGTGTGGGCATCCGGGTAACTGCTACCCGTTCCACATATTTTTCATGCTTCTTGCGATATTTTATAAGCTCGGCAATGGTAATCATTTTTAAATCATGCTTGCGCACAAATTCACTTAGCTGCGGCACCCGGGCCATCGTTCCGTCATCACTCATGACTTCACAAATGACTCCTGCCGGGTATAATCCGGCTAACTTGGCTAAGTCTACGGCAGCTTCAGTATGACCAGCTCTGCGTAACACTCCGCCTTCACAGTAGCGCAGCGGAAAAATGTGGCCAGGCCTGCGCAAGTCTTCGGCTTTTGAATCAGGGCAAAGTACCGTTTGAACTGTTTTAGCACGTTCAGGCGCTGAAATACCGGTTGATACATCATGAGCATCGATCGAAACAGTAAATGCGGTGCCCCGCAAGTCAGTATTGTTGGTTACCATTGCGCCGATTTCCAGTTCATCAAGGCGTTCACCAGCCAGTGGCATACAAATCAGCCCGCGTCCATGAGTAGCCATAAAGTTAATTGCCTCAGGCGTCGCCTTTTCAGCAGCCATGAGCAAATCTCCCTCGTTTTCCCGGTCTTCATCATCGACCACAACAACCATGCGGCCATTCTTGATATCCTCAATCGCTTCTTCAATTGTGCTGAATACATTTTCCATAACTCTCACTCCCTTAGCGCTTCTCTACATAAACCCATTCGAACGCAGAAACTCGGCGTTCATATTTTCTTTACCTGCCGGCGACTTCCCGGAAAGTCCCATTAAACGTTCAACATATTTGCCAATAACATCCGCTTCCAGATTCACCACTTCACCGACAGACTTCAGTCCAACCGTGGTTAAGCCTGCAGTATGAGGGATCAGCGATACAGTAAACCAATCGTTACCAAATTCAACAACAGTCAGGCTCGTACCATCAATTGCAATAGAACCTTTTTCTACAATGTAGCGCATCACCTGCGGTTCAGCAGTGATACGGACAATAACGGCAATATCATTCGTATTTTTTCCGCTAATTGTACCTACGCCGTCTATATGCCCACTGACGATATGTCCGCCAAACCGGTCACCAACGCGCAGTGTTCGTTCAAGATTTACTTTATCGCCTGTCTTCAGTCTGGACAATACTGTCCGGTCCACAGTTTCAGGCATAACATCAGCCGTAAACCAGTCATCGCCGTGAGCGACAACAGTTAAACATGTACCGTTAACCGCAATGCTGTCTCCAATTTTAACATCGCTTACGACTTTGCTTGCATTGATCGTCAAACGAACAGAACGGCTGGTGCGCACCATATTTTTTACCTTACCCAATTCTTCCACAAGTCCGGTAAACATCGCGCCCCTCCCTATTACTAAAATGTCCCATGAGTAAGAAATCAGCTCCAACTTGCTGCCAAGCCTGATCTTCTATGAGGATGGCTGCTTCCATTGTGGAAACGCCCTGTCCGCCAACCGGATTAGGAGCGCTGCTGCCACCCACTATTTTAGGTGCAACAAACCAATACAATTTATCTCCAAGCTTTGCATCGATAATTGCCCCATGAATCGCACTGCCGCCTTCGACTAAAATACTGGTTATCATACGGCTGCCCAGCAGTTTACACAATGCTGGCAGCGATACCCGCTGGGCGCATTCCGGTACAATAAGCACTTCGGCTCCAGCCTTGCGCAGAGCTTCCATTCGCTCAGCCGGTGCCCGAGACGTTACAGCAATAATCGTTTTCGCTTGTCCATCTGTGACAACTTTCGCTGCCAGCGGGGTGCGTGCCTCGCTATCCAGGATAATCCTGACCGGGTTTCGGCCTCCTTCAGGCAAGCGTGTTGTAAGCTCAGGATCATCGGCTAATACCGTCCCGATTCCTACCATGATTGCATCATATTGGTTGCGCAGCGAATGGACGAACAATCTGGCCTCAGGCCCGGTTATCCACCGCGAATGACCGCTGTGGGTAGCAATCTTTCCATCTAAAGTCATGGCTGCTTTTACCGCAATAAAAGGCAGTCCGGTTGTAATCCATTTAATGAAGCTCTCGTTCAGCTGCGCTGCCTGCAAAGCCATTACACCTTCAACCACTTCAATCCCCGCTTTGCGAAGCAGCTCCAGCCCAGCTCCTGCCACAAGCGGGTTGGGATCGGTCATGGCGACAACAACTTTTTTAATCCCGGCTCTGATTAATGCTTCTGTACAAGGACCCGTCCGGCCTGTATGCGAACATGGTTCTAATGTTACATAAATTGTGGAGCCTGCTGCTAACGGACCGGCTTCATTAAGTGCATGTATTTCTGCATGAGCAGTACCAACTTTTTGGTGCCATCCTCTGCCAACAATTTGCCCATCCCGTACAATTACAGCGCCTACCAGCGGATTAGGGCTGGTTCGACCAATTGCACGCTGAGCAAGCTGCAGTGCTTCTCTCATGTAGCGTTCGTCATCCAAGATGATTACCTTCCTTCTCAAAATAGAAAAAGGCTGTGCAAAGCGAAAATGCTTTGTAACAGCCTTTGTGCAATCAATCTAAAATATGCATGCCAACACCAAAAAATTAACGGACTTATCTCCGCTGTGGAATGCCTTTTCTCATCCAGACTATACTGTCGGTCCCGGAGTTACACCGAGTCAGCCATACGGCTTGCGGACTTTACCGCCGGTCAGGAATTAAAAGATTGCTCTTTTTCACCTTGCCCCAAAGGCTATAATTTATTTGTCTTTGTTATATGTTACCATTGTTAAATGATGATTGCAAGTAATTTTAACTGCGTCCTCTTAATTCTTGAATGGCCTTGGCCACATCCGGTGCGCCATAAACTGCCGATCCGGCAACAAGAACATTCGCACCTGCTTCAACAACCGCTTGAGCTGTTGTTTTATTAATACCGCCATCTACCTCTATATCCACTTTCAGATTACGGCTTTCAATCATCTGGCGAAGACGCTTGATTTTGTTTACCGATTCTGGAATGAACTGCTGACCGCCAAAGCCAGGGTTAACACTCATAATTAAGACCATATCGAGATCGCTTAAGACCTCTTCTATTGCCGTTAACGATGTAGCAGGATTCAGTGATACCGCCGCTTGCACGCCTGAAGCCTTGATGGTTTGGATAAGGC
Source organism: Anaerospora sp. (assembly GCF_032013335.1). Lineage (NCBI taxonomy): Bacteria > Bacillati > Bacillota > Negativicutes > Selenomonadales > Sporomusaceae > Anaerospora > Anaerospora sp. The sequence goes on from NZ_DALZUO010000004.1 coordinate 65,969, forward strand.
GATGCATGTGTGGTGCAGTTTCAGCGTGTACTGTCAGGATGTCAGCACCGGCCTTCACAAAAGGTTCGATCAATTCCTGTGGGTTAGTTACCATCAGATGTACATCAAACGGCAGCTTGGTGACCTGGCGAAGCGCTGCAATCACCGGCGGACCGAATGTAAGGTTCGGCACAAAGTGTCCATCCATAATATCAAGATGCAAAAGATCTGCACCAGCAGCCTCTACTTTTTTTATTTCATCAGCCAAATAGGCAAAGTTCGCCGACAAAAGCGACGGTGCAATTTTAATCACAACACTAATATCCTTTCTTATTCGCCCGCAACTCTTCCAGTACGCTTTTATAGGAGTTATAGCGAGTTTGGGCAATTTTTTCTTCAAGTACAGCTTGTTTTACCGCACATTGCGGCTCCCTGTCATGCAGGCAGGTACTAAACTTACATTCCGGAGCCAATGCCGCCATTTCCGGGAAGCAGTACGTAAGATGAATAAGCTCAATATCCGTAAATTCAGTAGCACTAAAGCCGGGAGTATCAACGACAAAGCCCCCGCCCGACAAAGGCAGCAGTTCAGCAAAGCGCGTAGTATGCTTTCCTCTGCCGATTTTGGCGCTAACTTCCCCTGTTACTAATTGGAGTCCGCTTTCAATAGCATTCAGCAGACTTGACTTACCGGCTCCGGAAGGGCCGGCAAAGGCTGTAATCTTACCATATAAGGCACTGCGCAACTGCTCCATCCCTATTCCGCTTTTAGCAGATGTAAATAGTACCGGATAGCCAATTTGCCGGTATAAGTCTACCATTAAGTCCAGCTCTTCATTATTGGCTAAATCAATTTTATTAATGCAGATAATGATATCCAGCTGAGCATCCTCAGCCAGTATCAGTAATTTATCAACTAACGTCGTACTTATATCCGGATTGGCCGCCGCAAAAGTCAATACCACTTGGTCAACATTTGCTACAGCCGGGCGCTTCAGCATTCCACGACGCGGTAATATTTCCTCAATAATACCGCTGTCATGACCTACTAACGCATAATTGACCTCATCACCAACCAAGAGGCTAAATCGTCCTTTCTTAAAACGGCCCCGTAATTTACAGCTTATTACCTTATCTTTATCCTGCACATAGTAATAACTGTTATATGTCTTAACCACGATTCCATTTAGCATGGAAGCCTCCTATCAAATTGTCTGTTCCTGAAGTAATACTCCATTAATATAAACTTGAACACGAACGGTTCCTGTACCTTCTACAGTTTTTTCAACCTTGTCACCAGGTTTATGATTATTATCATAAACCACTCTGCGCCCATTCGTATCAGTTACAACAATTTGTACCGGCTGGCGTTGCGGTCCATCTGGGACAGTCACTTGAACGACAGCGCGCTTCAATGCTCCAGACGTACCTTTTGCAACAGTAAAATCAATTGTAGCCCCTTCGGATACTTCTGTAAAAGGCTGAGGATTTTGATCGATGATCGTTCCTGCAGGATACTTATCGCTAGCCGCTTCTGTTACCTTCCCCTGTTTCAGCTTGAGGCTGTCTAACTGACTTCCGACCGTACTCAGCGGAGATCCCCGGAAGTCCGGCAAAGCTAATTTTTTAGGCTCTGGCCCTTTGCTGATCACAATATCAATCGTCGTCGCTTTTACCACCTGCGCCGGTGGACGGGGATTCTGATTGATTACCGTATCAGCTACCGTATTAGCCGCGAATTGTTCATCAATCCGCCCTATTGTTAAGCCGGCGTTTTTAATCTGCAGTTCCGCATCACGGCGGCTAAGGCCCCGTACATCCGGCACTACCGTTATTTCTCCGCCTTTACTAACAATAAGATTAATTGTTCGCTGTTCTTTTACAGTTGATCCTGCTTCCGGATTTTGTGAAATGACCTGTCCAACAGGTATTTTATCATGAAAGGTTTCTACTACCGATACGCGTAAATTTTTATCAGCTAACACATTGCGAGCCGATTCAACTTGTTTGCCGACTACACTGGGCACAATCACTTCATTCAGGCTCCAGAACTTCCCATACGCCAGAAAGGCCCCTGTAACAAATGCCACGATCAATAACCCCGTCAAGGCCCAGACCCAGGTTTTAGAGCGTGTTTTTACCGCTGCAGGCTGCGGGGATTTTTCTACTCCCTCACCGGCAGGCGGGGTGATCCTCGGTAATACCTGTGTTGGATAATCTTCACGGGATAAGCGGCGTGTATGATCATCGCGCAAGTAGTTTTGCGATAAGCGCAGATCGGTAATCATTTCACTGATATCCTCAAAACGCTGGTCCGGCTCTTTTGCCATTGCCTTCAATACAATAGCCTCGACAAGCGGTGGCACCTCAGGATTACTTTCCCTTAGGGGGCGAGGCTCTTCTTGCAAGTGCTTCAGCGCAATACTAATAGGAGTTTCTCCATTAAAAGGCACTGTACCAGTAAGCATTTCATACATTACCACACCAAGGGAATAAATGTCCGACTTAGCGCCTACGGCAGCACCTTTCGCTTGTTCCGGAGAGAAATAATGGACTGAACCAATAATAGTCCCTGTATGAGTCATAGTAGCCGATGTTACTGCCCTGGCAATACCAAAATCAGTTACTTTTATACGTCCTGACTTAGTAGTAAGGATATTATGAGGCTTGATGTCGCAATGCACCAACCCATTCTGATGTGCATGCTCAAGCGCTTCTGCTATCTCTAAGGCAATTCGAACAGATGACTCTATCGGCAGTTGTCCCGCTCTCTCTATTCTTTCTTTGAGCGTTTCGCCTGAGATATACTCCATTACTATGTAATAAATATCTTCATCACAACCAACGTCATAAATATTAACAATATTCGGATGTGATAAACGGGCGGCAGCTTGCGCTTCGCGGCGAAAACGGGTAACAAATTCGTCGTCACTGGTAAATTGCGATCGTAATACTTTAACAGCAACAGAACGATCAAGCAACTTATCATGTGCGCGATAGACATCAGCCATTCCGCCTCCACCAATTCTCTCTAAAATTGTGTACCGGTTATCCAATGTCCGATTGATGAGCATACTATCACCCCCTTAACGTAATGCTTGGGATATTACCTGACGAGCCACGGGAGCGGCTATGCCTCCCCCGGAACCACCATTTTCTACAACAACCGCAATAGCCACTTCAGGATTAGAGGCCGGAGCAAAACCGATAAACCATGCATGCGGAGCTCCATGCGGATTTTCTGCCGTTCCTGTCTTTCCGGCTACACTAACGCCGGAAATTGCTGCGGCACTGCCTGTTCCTTCTTCCACTACAGCAACCATCATTTTACTAACTTGCGCCGCTAGCGCCCCGGAAACGGGAGATAACCATGATGCAGGAGAAAACTCTTCCATCGTTGTGCCATCCTTAGCAAGAACTTTTTGAACAATATAAGGTTGCATGGTTGTTCCCCCATTGGCAAAGGTTGCTGCAAGCATTGCCATTTTGATAGGTGTCACCAATAAGCTTCCTTGTCCAATTCCTGTCTGTGCCAAATCACCATCACCTAGACGATTAAAATCAGGTAAAACAACAGGTTGTTCATTTAAGTCAGGCATTGCAATTTTATTAAAACCGTAACGAGTATATGTCTTGGCCATATTATTGCGTCCTAAATCTAATGCCAATTGGCCAAACGTAACATTACACGATACGACTAGGGCCTGTTCTAAGTCTATCTTGCCATGAGCCTGATTATTCGCTTCATGAAGTACATAATCACTACCGATTTTCAGGAGCCCTTCACAGCGATATGTTTTTGTATTCGTAGTAATTTTTTCTTGCAGTGAGGCTTCTGCCATCAGGACCTTGATAATGGACCCCGGCGGATACAAACCTTGCACCGCTCTATTCAGTAAAGGACTGCTGACCGCACTGGAGAGTGTTCCCCATTCCGTGTCGACTGTTCCTGGATCAAAGCTGGGTTTGCTAACCATCGCCAGGATTGCTCCGGTCTTGGGGTTTAGAACCACCACAGCACCACGCCGCGAGCCAAGTGCTTTATAGGCTGCTTTTTGTAATTCACTGTCGATTGTCAGAACAACATTTGCTCCTTTTTTTGAAGGCCATAGCTGTCCAATTGCTCCCAGACGGCGTTCGGGATTAGCTAAGCCCGACAAATAGCGATTATAGGTTCCCTCCAGCCCAGCTAAACCGTAGGTTGCGCTAGTATATCCGGTAATGTTAGCAGCTATTGCTCCAAGCGGATATTCGCGCCGGTAAATACCATTCTCATCCTGTTCACTGTAGGCTAGCTTCTCTCCATTGCGGTCAATAAGCTGCCCCCGCTCTATTTGGCGTAATAATTCTGCTGACCGGCGGTTTAACGGATGAGACGCTAATGTGTCACTGGCAATGATCTGGATATACGAAATATAAACAAGCAGAACAGCCATCATTACTAAGAAAAAAGCAGCTGTCTTGCGAAGTGCTGTCGAAATATCTTTATGCATCATAAGCTCCTGGTTCAGAGGCGGCAAATAAAATTCCTAATAAAATAAAATTAGAAATCAGCGAACTGCCTCCATAGCTGATAAACGGCAGAGTAACTCCTGTAAGCGGCAAAAATTTAGTAACACCGCCAATAATAAGCAAAGTTTGTAACCCCAAAAATATTGCTAATCCACCAACAGTAAGTTGTTGGAAGGCACTTTGTGCGCATATGGCAATCCGGAATGCCCGGTACAATAAGAGCATATAGGTTAATAATACTGCTGCCGCTCCTAAGAAGCCCAGTTCTTCACCGATAGCAGCAAAAACAAAGTCAGTATGCACCTCTGGTATAAACCCGGGGAATCCATAAGTTAACCCACTGCCAAGTACGCCTCCTGAGCCCATAGCGAATAAGGATTGTACAATTTGATAAGCCTTTCCACTGGGATCAGACCAGGGATTCAGCCAGATATCCACTCGTACTTTTACGTGGGGAAACAGAAAATAACAAACAGATGCTCCGGCAATAAACAGCAGCATCCCTTGTAATACATAGCGAATACGGCCGCTTGCCAGGTATATCATTGCTAAGGTTGTCCCAAAGTACAGGAGTGCCGAGCCCAAGTCTCGTTGTAAGACCAGCATTACCATAGTAATGCCCCATATAGCGAAAAGTGGTGCAGTAAACCGAAGGTGAGGAAACATAAATAATCCATATTTGCGCGTAGCATAGGTCAGCACTTCGCGACGCTCAGTTAAATAAGCAGCTAAAAATAGGATAATAAAGAGCTTAGCAAACTCTGCAGGCTGAAAGCGTACCGGACCTAAAATGATCCAGTTCTTATTGCCGCCAATTTCAACTCCGAATATTGCTGCTGCCAACAACAAACCAACGCCTAAAACTCCTGCTAGATACTTATAGTCTGCCAGCTTCTCCAGCTTCCGGCAAAAGTGTACGGTTGCCATAAATGCAATTAACCCCAGCAGGTTCCAGGTTAGTTGTGTAAAAAACAAATTCGGTTTAAGCCGCAATATCATGATTAGGCCGATAGCAGATAACAAAAGAGCCAACGGCACTAAAAGTACATCACCTTGCATCGTGCGGCGAATGTTGTAATGTACGGCAAACCACAAGACAATTAAGACACCTACGGCAGCTAGAAGCCAATAGTCAATTTGTGCTTTTGCCAAATTAACAACTAAAATTCCATTGATTAAAATGAGACTGCATAAAAGCAGCAAGAAACGCTCTTGTTGGACAATACTCTTTTTTGTGTTATCCATCATCATTTTTACTATAAGGCAATTAAAATTGCCGTTATATTATCACTTCCACCAGCATGATTCGCTTTTTCAATCAGTCCGTCCAGAATAAGCTGCCCGTCCTGTTCGCTGCTTAATAATGCCTGCGCCAATTCATCTTCACCTACCATATTGGTAAGTCCATCTGTACAAAGCAGCACTTTACCACCTGCCGCATATTGATATGCACCTGTTTCTACCCGTAAATGCTCACTTGTACCGACCGCCCTGGTAAGAAGATTCCGCTGCGGATGCGTAAGTGCTTCGTCTTTGGAGATCGTACCTGCTTTAATCAGCTCCCATACTAAGGAGTGATCACTGCTTAGCTGTTCTAACTTGTCATGATATCCATAATAAAGGCGGCTATCACCAACATGGCCCCAAAAAACAGTAGTTTCATCAAGAATCGCCGCTGTAACAGTTGTTCCCATGCCTGCATATTCTGCGTGAGTCTGTGATTTTTCAAAAATCTCCTGATTAGCCTGCAAAATAGCCTGTTCCAATAGTTGCCTTGGATGAACGTCACCTAAGTTACGCAGCACATACTCCTTTATTGTAGATGCAGCGATACTGCTGGCTACCTCTCCTGCAACATGACCTCCCATTCCATCAGCAACAACGAATAAATGAGGCGGTTCAAAAGCAAAACTATCTTCATTTGCTTTACGAACCATACCAATATCTGATTTCACATAGGCGAGCATCATGATCACCTCTCAAATTTGAAACTTGCCGGCCCGACCCTAATAATATCGCCCGGCTGTAACACTACATCTTCTGCAATTTTACCATTGTTTAAGTAAGTACCGTTGGTACTATGCAAATCAGTCAAGACAAAATCCTGCTTAACAGCGGTAATACATGCATGCTCAGCTGAAACAAAGGAATCATCAACAATAATATCGTTATGATCACTGCGTCCGATTGCAATTGACTCATCAATACTATACTGTGTTGCACTCAGTGGGCTTTTGCCTGTCGCTACAACAGTCAGCCTTGCTATCGCAGGAGTATCATCACTGGCCTTGCTATGACAAGGTGCATTAAATTCCGCATAAGCCAATTTTAGAACTCTAAACAAAAAAAAGTACACGAATAGCAACAAGCTATACTGTAGTAAGATGCTAGTAATTGTAAGGAGTGTTGCAGTTCCAGTCAATTTATTTCACCTCGTACAGAAGAACCGTACTACCTAATTTAATCCTGTCTTTATTTTTAAGACGCTTACGTGTGACCCGGTGGTCATTGACATATGTTCCGTTTAAGCTCTTAGCATCATAGAGCACATGAGCGCCCTCTTCGTATATTACGTATGCATGAAGCCGCGAAGTATTCATATCGCTTAATGGCATTTCATTGCTCTCTCTGCGGCCAATGTTAATCCGGTTTACGGCAGCCTCTACTCTTTGCCCCGTATCCAGACCTTCCACTACTGTCAACCTGCCATTCAATCGAACAGCTGGCTTAAATATGGGCACATCCAGCTTATCAAAAACACGGGTATGAGAAATCTCGTCCTGCTCGACATCCTTAGAATCAGGTAATGGCTGCTCGATAAAACTACTGGCAATGCGCAGCTTTCCCAGTTTTAGTGATTCATCAGAATCGAGTTTCACTTCTAATAAGCCCATGATCGTATATTGATAATGATCGGCCTGCTGCTGCAAATAGCCTGTCAGTTCTTTTTCGATATTCTGCTGATAGGTCTGCAGCCGGTTAAAATCTTCACTTCCGAGATAAACAACATAACGATTGGGCACATAAACATGGGACACACCCACGGAGCGTTCATTTTCCATATATTTGACCAGACTCTTGGCCAATTCAACCGGTTGTATGCCGCTGCCAAAGGTTTTGTCAAAAAAACCTTCAATATGCTTTTGGAAAAAGCTTTCTATATTGCGAAATAATTTCAAGTATAATCAACCCCGTATCGGTAGTTATCATCATTATAAGCTAAATTTCCAACAGAGTCAAAATAAGGCAACCGGCAAGGCATTAAGTACCTTTTCAGCTCTAATCCAGTGAATACAGGCGGTCTATTTTCCGCACCCCTTTGTTGTCGTCAGTCAGCATACAATCGGTATGCCTCTTTCCTCCGCCTCGGTTTACAAAAAATAGCCTCACCACAATCCTACTGTTTTAGAGCTGACAAGATACTATAGCCTTGCCGGTTCATTTTTCTCTAGCACTTGCTGGCGTAATTGCCCACAGGCAGCCTGTATATCAGCTCCCATTTCGCGCCTGACAGTTACATTAATGCCCATACTTAATAATGCTTTTTCAAAGCTGTTTACCCTCTCTTTTGCAGGGCGCAGCAAGCCCCGCTCAGGCACAGCATTGACAGGAATAAGATTTACGTTAGCCAACTTCCCTTTTAACAGCATCCCTAATTGTCTAGCCTGCTCTACGCTGTCATTGACTCTGTCAATCAACGTATATTCGTAAGTAACTCTGCGTCCGCTGTGTGAAGCATAACGATCAGCAGCACGCATAACCTCATCCAAAGAATATTTGTTATTGATCGGCATTAGCTTAGAACGCAAAGTGTTATCAGGGGCATGCAGGGAAATGGCCAGCGTAAGCGGCAAGTCTTCCTTGCACAAACGATCAATTCCAGGGACGATTCCTGACGTAGACAGCGTAAAATTACGATAGCTTAAATTTAAGATATATTTTTCATGACACAGTCTGATAAAGCGAAGTACGTTATCATAGTTCAAAAGCGGCTCACCCGCTCCCATCAGGACAATCGAATTCACTTTCTGCCCCTGTTGTGCTAATTGATGTTGAATATAGAGCACCTGTGCCAGGATTTCACCACCCGTCAAATCACGAACAATCCCGCCAAGCGTAGAAGCACAAAACAAGCACCCCATCGCACAACCAACCTGAGTAGAAACACAAATGCTATTGCCATAGGCTTGTCGCATGAGTACCGTTTCAACTGCTGCACCATCGGCAAAAGCTAATAAATACTTCGTAGTTTTCCCATCAGCCGACTCTTGCTGACCTTGCACGGTAACTCCGGTACTGTTAAAATGTGCAGCTAACTGCTGCCTGTGTTGGAGCGGCAAATTAGTCATTGTGGAAAAGTCTGCAACACCACGCTGATACATCCATTCGGCAATTTGACGCGCTCTATACGATTCTATTCCATACTCAGCAATCGCTACAGCAATTTCCGGAATAAACAAGCCATATAAATCCCTTTTCATCATCATTTAAGCCTTCGCATCCGGGCAATAAAGAATCCGTCAACTCCATCAACATGCGGCCAAAGCTGAAGTGTAACAGCATCACGTTGAACTGGCAAATGAGAGCCCACCGGCTCAAGAGTGTACTCAGAATGGCTGCGCAAAAAAGCCTCAACTACCTGTTCATTCTCTTGCGGCTCGGTAGTACAAGTGCTATATACGAGTACACCGCCAGTTTTTACACACTCTGCTGCGCTTTCCAGAATAGCCAGCTGCAGTACCGGCAGGTCACGCAGCATCGCCTGATTTTTACGCCATCTTGAATCAGGCTTACGCCGCAGCACTCCAAGGCCCGAGCAGGGAGCATCCACCAGGACACGGTCAGCCTGACCGGCATAACGCAGGTGCAATGTAGTAGCATCAAGTGCCTGTGTCTCTAATATCGTAATCCCCAGCCGTTTCGCATTTTCTTCGGTCAGCTTAAGTTTATGGTCATGCAAATCAGTTGATAGCAGCCGGCCTTTATTATTCATCAGAGCGGCAATGTGTGTGCTTTTCCCTCCGGGAGCGCCGCAGGCATCAATAATAAATTCACCCGGCTGAGGAGCAAGAACGTGGCTTACCAGCATGGAGCTTTCATCCTGAACCTGAATCAAGCCTTCCTGAAGCGAAGGAAGATTATTAAGTGCAGGGTGTTCAAGACAGACAATGCCTTCCGGTGTCCAGACAGATGCCTCACAGCTAGCGCCTTCAATCTGTAATCGCTTGAGCAGATTTTCGCGATTAATCTTTAGCGTGTTGGTGCGCAAGCAGAGCGGAGGCGTTTCATTATTGATTTTAAGTAACTTTTCACATTCATCAAAGCCCCAGCAGCTTAGCCATAACGTCACAAGCCACTCGGGATGAAAATACTTTAAAGACAAATAACGTACAGGCTCGGACTTAGGATCGGGATATGCCGCTTTTTCCGGACTCCGGGCCGCATTTCTCAGCACCGCATTTACAAATTTAACCGTACCGGCATGTCCATATTTTTTAGCTAAATTAACAGCCTCATTGCAAGCTGCCGAGGGGGGGACTTTTGTCAGAAAAAACAACTGATAAATACCCATACGAAGGATATTGCGGATTACAGGAACAACTTTACTCATTGGGCGGTTACTATAATGGGAAAGCAGCCAGTCCAGCGTCTCCCCTGCCTTAGTAGTGCCATAAACCAATTCGGTAGTAAAGCGGCGATCCTGATCCGTTAATCGATGTCGATTAATCTCGCGCGATAGGGCAATATTGGCATATGCACCATTACCCTCGATATCATTAATAATTTTAAGAGCTAACTCTCTTGCCTCCACGTTATTCCTCACAATCCAAAAAGTTATGTAGTGCTGCTTCTACTTGAGCTAAATCTACTCGTGTATTGCAGCAAGGGCCAAAAGGACGTTCATTTAGTATTCCAATGACCGGTAAGGGAAAAGCATCTTGTATGCCGCTGGTCAAGTCTCTTTCGCAAGCGATCGCCAAAACGGCTTTGGGACGAATTGTTTTAATAATCTTACGAGCCAGCGTACCACCGGTTGCCACGGCAAAGTGAACTCCGTAGCGGCGGGATATTTCTAATAATTCACCAACCTGGCAAGCTCCGCAGGAACGGCAATTATTCACATCGCGGGTAATTTTATAAGGACAGGCCTCTTGTTGAATACAATGGGGAGTGAGAATCAACAGCCGGTCAGGTGATACTTTAATACATTTTTGTCTCACTAAATGATTACTAACCTCAATGAACGAATGCTCTACCCGTTCTTTATCAATATCCAGCAGCTTGCCAAGCCTCATCGCTATTGGATAGAGCATATTAATAGTAGACCATGCAGTGCGATGGAAAAAACTTGGAGTAGAAAATCCCAGGATCGCCAGCACTATGCCACCTAAGCCAAAAGCGATTGATAAAATGACACCTACTAAAAATATTCCTAGTAGATAAGGCAAATACAAACTAATAGTAGCCAGGCCCGGTGAACTTACCTTCCACAAGCCATAGGTTGATAAAGCGGTTAAACAAAGACTTACTAAGATGAGCGCTAAAAAAACGCGTTTTTTAGGACGAGATACTGCTCCAATCATGCTTCACCTCAAATAATGACATCACCCGGTTTGAGTCCATACCCGCGAGCATATTCCCCCCCGGTCATGCGGCGTTTATTAGCTGGCTGCACTTCCAGCAACAGCACATTCTGATTGCTGGTTTGAACGACTATTGCATCATTCGTCACTGCCTCAATTCTGCCAGGCAGCACATCTTCGCCCATAGTGTTCCCTATTTCTGTCTTCCATACTTTAAGAATATTATTGTTGTGAAGACAGTACGCTCCCGGCCAGGGATTCAGGCCTCTGACCAAATTGTGAATCGCTGTTGCTGATTGACACCAGCTTATTTTTTCATGTTCCCGCTTTAACAACGATGCATAGGTAGCAATCGTGTTATCCTGCGGTGTGCGAGGTGCTCGCTTCTGCGCGATAAGCTCAAGTGTTTCCGATAATACTTGAGCGCCTAACAGCATTAACCGGTCATGCACTTCACCAGTTGTATCATTAACACCGATTGGTATTTGGGCCTTAAGAATACTGTCGCCTGTGTCCATCCCAACATCCATATACATGGTGGTTATGCCAGTGGTTACCTCGCCATTAATAATTGCCCAGTGAATAGGCGCCGCACCCCGATAGTACGGCAAGAGCGAAGCATGCACATTAATACAGCCTAATGAGGGTAACTCAAGCAGTTGTTTCGGTAGAAACTGACCAAAAGCAACGACGACAATAACGTCAGGCGCCAGCGCAGCCATTTTCTCCATAAAATCAGCTTCTTTAATCTTTACAGGCTGCAACACCGGAAGGTTATACGCCAGAGCAGCAACCTTAACAGGAGAGACCGCCAGCTTTTGCCCACGACCTTTAGGCCGGTCAGGCTGCGTAACAACCGCCAGGATCTCATGCCCGTCTTCAACTAGTCTGTCTAAGCAGGGAACAGCAAAATCAGGCGTGCCCATGTATACGATGCGAAGCTTTGTCATTCTCCCTGCCCCTTATAAATCGTAGTAGCCTTTTCAATAAACAATACGCCTTCCAAATGGTCAATTTCGTGCTGCAAGGCACGAGCCAGCAGCCCTGATCCGGAAACGCGGATTTTTCTTCCCGACCGGTCAAGACCTTCTACAGTCACCTTTGCAAAGCGTTCTACTTCGCCATAGACCCCAGGAACACTCAGGCATCCTTCACGTCCGTTTTCACAGCCCTCTGACTCGGTAATAGCCGGGTTAATCAGTTCAATTAGACCATCGCCAACATCAATTACGATTACACGTAATGAAACACCAACCTGCGGTGCAGCTAAGCCAACGCCATCTGCTGCGTGCATTGTCTGAACCATATCATCTAATAATTGTCTGATACGCTTATCTATTCTGGTAACCGGAGTAGCAGTTGCTTTTAATACTTTATCTCCAGCCTTTACAATTTCACGGACTGCCATTATGGCCCCCCTTTATTTTTCTCATTTAGTCATCATTCTAGCATATATTAGGTAAAATATAAATCCTCTTGTCTTTTATATTAGTACTAACTAATCATATTTTATCATGCCCATGTTATAAGAGACTAACCGGGTCAACATCGATTAGCAAATCGGGACGGTAATGCAATCGTGCCTGACTTATTTTTTCTTTGACATGTTCCAGACTTTTTCCCTTTACCAATATATTCATGCGATACACATCTTTGACTCTAGCTACAGCTGCAGGAGCCGGCCCCAGTATTTTTACATCACTGCACGGCTCTGTCAACTCTTTGAGGCTAGCAACAATCTCATTACTTTGCATTAGTGCCTGCTGCTCGTTAGCTGCTAAAACAGTTAACTTCATGAGCTCCGCAAAAGGCGGATATTGCAATTGTGAGCGATAAATAATCTCTTGCTCGTAAAAAGAACAGTAGTCCTGAGCAGCTGCCGTAGTTACAGCGTAATGGTCCGGGTTATACGTCTGGACCACAACATGACCGGGTAAATTTCCCCGCCCTGCCCGGCCAGCCGCCTGCGTGAGTAATGCAAAGGTCCGCTCTGCGGAGCGAAAATCCGGTAAGTTTAAGGCGCTATCTGCTGCCAGAATCCCCACTGCAGTAACATTTTTTACATCATGGCCTTTCGCTACCATTTGTGTTCCCAGTAATATATCATATTTGCCAGCGGCAAATTCGTGCATAATACGGTCACTATCAAGCTTTCCACCGGTTGTATCCTGATCCATACGGACAATCCTCGCCTGAGGAAAATTCTTGTTTAATTCTTCCTCCACTTTTTGCGTGCCTGTTCCAAAATACCGTATATAGCGGCTCTGGCAAACCGGGCATACATCGGGTATTGCCTCTAACGCCTGGCAGTAGTGGCACCGCAGCGTTTTTTCCGAAGCATGATAAACAAGTGACACCGAACAATGGCGGCATTTGAGTACCAACCCACATTCCCGGCATAATACGAAAGTGGCATATCCACGGCGATTGAGTACAATGACTGCCTGTTCCCCTCGCTTGAGCGTGTCGGTCAGCAGATCGACCAGCGACTCGGATAATACGCTCCTTCTGCCCAGAGCCAATTCTTCCCGCATATCAACCGTAGTTACCTTTGGTAATAGAGCGTCATCTACACGCGAAGGCATAGACAGCAATTGGTGATTCCCTGATAAAGCCAGATAATAGCTTTCCAGCGACGGAGTTGCGCTTCCCAATATGACGGGTGCACCTGACAGCTTTCCACGATAGAGCGCTACCTGGCGGGTGTGATAACGCGGCGTTTCTTCTTGCTTATAAGTAAATTCATGCTCTTCATCCATGACAATCAACCCTAAGTTTTGTACCGGCGCAAAAATAGCCGACCTGGCGCCGATAACAATTCCGGCCTGATTACTCTTTAATCGCTGAAAGGCATCAAAACGCTCCCCGACTGACAATTTACTGTGTATGACCACCACATCATCACCAAAGCGTGCCTTAAAACGGGTTACAATCTGATTAGTAAGCGCAATCTCCGGAACAAGTACAATTGCCTGCCGCCCCAAACAGCGGACCGCTGCAACCGCTTCCAGATACACCTGCGTCTTGCCGCTGCCGGTAATTCCGTGGACAAGAAACGATTTGTGCTGCTTCGCTTCCACTGCAGGCAAAATAGCCTCAAGTGCTGACTGCTGCTCGCCGGTAAGTTGTACATCAGAGGCAACACAGCGTATATCTGCATAGCTATCCCGCAAAAGCTGCCGCTCTTTCATGACAGCTGCTCCGGTATCGACAAGTCTCTTTACCGTATCGGCATTAACACCATCAGCTTTCAGCACAGCTAACGGCAAGCTTTGTTTGGCTAGAAGCAGGTCCAGCAAACGCTTTTGGGCAGGGCGGTTCGCCAGGGAATTCCGTACCTGCTGCGCCTCGTCAGCACTTATCGCTAGTTCCACATAGCGCATAAACTTTGCATGATTGGTATTTCTTGTTACCGACTCTATCGTAATCAGGCCAGAACGAACAAGCGAGCGAATCACACGTTTGATACCGTCACCGAATTTTTTTTCCAGCTGAGTCAAACTATGCTGCCCCTCATTAAGCAGAAAATGATACAGCTGCCCGTAAATCACCGGTTTGGCCGTAAGCAGCTTGATAACGTCCTGTTCACCGCACTCCTCGTTTGCGCGAAAAGCTGAGTTACTCTTTATCCCCGCCTTTCCTGGAATAAACAAGCGTAAAGCCTCAGCTAACGTGCATAAGTAATAGTCACATATCCATTGTGCAGTTTTAAGCATATGTTCATCAAACCATGGTCCATCATCCAGTGTATCTAATAATGGTTTTAACCCAGATGTATCCCCGGAATTCATCCCGGTAATAAATCCCTCTACCTTGCGTCCTCCAAAAGGAACAACCACCCGCCAGCCAATATTGACATAGTCCAGCTCGCTGGGTATAGAATAAGAAAAAGCCTTATTTACTGTGCGCACAGGAATATTTACAATGACTTGCGCAATTTCGTTCATATAATGTCTCCTGACAATAAGAGAGAGGGACTTTACAGTCCCTCTTCCGGTTCATGTACCTAAATTATTTCGAGATAGAATAGAAAACACCTGCTAGGGCACAACGCCCTATCCTTGAATTGAGTAACCCAGTGTTTGCAGCGTTTCTTCGATGTAACCGTCCGCAACTACCTCTGAATTGTACTCAATTGTAACCTTTTTCGATGTAAGATCCACATCGACACCGGAAACTCCATCAAGATGCGATAGCGTATGCTCGATTCGATCCCGACAATGTTCACCCTTGAGCCCACCTACACGATAGGTCGATTTTTTTTGCACAGTAATACTAACCCCCTTGGTTAATTTCATGGGCAATATTAGTATTACCAGGGACTGAAATTCTCACTCGCAAATTATAAACCTGCTTCTTGACGCAGAATTTGGGCTTTATCAGTTGCTTCCCACGGTAAATCAACATCCGTGCGGCCAAAATGACCGTAGGCAGCGGTTTGACGGTATATAGGACGACGTAAGTCAAGTGACTTAATAATACCGGCAGGACGCAGATCGAAATGTTTATCTACTAATTGGGCAATTTTACTTTCCTCAACCTTGGCTGTGCCAAATGTTTCAACAAAAATAGATACCGGACGGGCAACACCAATTGCATAAGCTAATTGAATTTCACATTTATCAGCTAACCCGGCAGCTACCACATTCTTTGCGACGTAACGGGCAGCATAGGCAGCCGAACGATCCACTTTTGTAGGATCTTTGCCCGAGAAAGCGCCACCACCATGACGGGCCATCCCGCCATACGTATCTACTATGATCTTGCGCCCGGTTAATCCTGAGTCACCCTGCGGACCGCCAACTACGAAACGGCCGGTAGGATTAATATAATATTTTGTTTTATCGTCAAGCAGCTCTGCCGGCACTACAGGAGTAATGACTGCAGATAGAAGATCTTGTTCAATTGTTTTCAAATCGACGTCCGGGCTGTGCTGGGTTGAAATAACAATAGTATCAACGCGTGAAGGTTTGCCATCAATATACTCGACAGTAACCTGTGTCTTGCCGTCAGGACGCAGATAATCCAATTGTCCGTTTTTCCGAACTTCTGATAACCGTCTTGCCAATTTATGTGCTAATGAAATTGGTAAAGGCATATATTCAGGAGTTTCATTGGTAGCATAGCCGAACATCATGCCCTGATCGCCGGCGCCAATAGCTTCAACTTCATCCGACTGACCTTGTTTGGCTTCTAACGCTTGATTAACCCCCATGGCAATATCTGGAGATTGTTCGTCAATCGATATTAACACGCCGCAGGTTTCACTATCAAAACCAAACTTAGCACGTGTGTAGCCAATATTTTTAATCGTTTCCCTGACAATTTTGGGAATATCTACATAGCATTTTGTTGTAATCTCACCAACTACATGAACGATACCAGTTGTCACTAATGTTTCACAAGCTATCCGTGCAGCAGGATCCTGAGCAATAATTGCATCAAGAACACTGTCCGAAATTTGATCAGCTATTTTATCAGGATGCCCTTCCGTTACGGATTCAGATGTAAACAGCACTCGTTTTTTATCCACCTTACAACCTCCTAAAGAGTATTATTTTAAGACCTCGACATATTTCGAGTTAGGTGAAGTCTATATTATCATATTCAAAAGCTGTAAATGTTGAATAAGATAAAAAAAAACTCCCACAGGGGAGGGTGACGCGCACTCCCCATCTTGCAGAATAAATCTGCCGGAATTGGCACCGTTTTCGCATAAATGTCGAATGGTTGCCGCGGTTTCATTGGGCCTGTCCCTCCACCAACTCTCGATGAGCATTTATATAGTTTTCACCAAAGCAATTGTAAAATAAAAGAGGTGAAAAAGCAAGAAATTTCTACATTAATCCACAAATTTTGTCTAATATAATACCGGCAAGTTTGGTTTTTTCCATTTTGGGCAGATCTTCTATTCGCCCATCACGATAAAGCAGCTTAACAATATTCGTATCCGTATTGAAGCCAGCATCAGGCAGCATCACATTATTGGCAACAATCATATCCGCATTCTTACGGTTGAGTTTCTCGGTAGCATAGGTAACCAACTGCTCCGTCTCTGCTGCAAAGCCAATTAATATTTGCTTCGTTTTTAGTCTGCCCAATTCAGCGAGTATATCCGGATTTTTTTCTAAGAGAATCGTCAACGTTTCATCATTCTTTTTGATTTTATGCTCCGCCTGTGCGACGCTGCGATAATCGGCAACAGCTGCCGCCTTAATGACAATATCGGCATCAGGATATTCAGCCAAAACAGCATTGCGCATCTCCTGCGCCGATTCAACGTTTACAACAGCAACGCCCTGAGGTGCAGGTAAGTTTGTAGGTCCTGACACCAGTAAAACTGCAGCACCTCTCTCAGCAGCAGCTGCTGCAAGAGCATAGCCCATTTTACCGCTTGACCGATTGCCAATATACCGAACCGGATCAAGCGGCTCACGAGTGCCACCAGCAGTAATCAGAACTTTTTTTCCTGCCAAAGAACAGCTCTGCTTTGTAAGATTCTCTACATACTCAACGATTCTACTCGGTTCAGCCAAGCGGCCAGGTCCCTCGACACCACATGCCAACATACCAGTGCCCGGTTCAATAAAATGATATCCCAGCGATGCCAGCTTTGCGATATTTTGCTGTGTAATGGGGTTAAGATACATATTGGTATTCATAGCCGGCGCCAATATGACTGGCGCTTTAGTAGCCATAACAGTAGTACTTAACATATCATCGGCAATGCCATTTGCAATTTTACCAATTATATTAGCTGTGGCAGGTGCAATTAAAAACAAATCAGCTAAAGTTGCTAATGCAATGTGCTCAACATTCCAGGTTTTTGGCTCTTCCCACATTTTCACAGCTACCGGATTCGCACTCAGTTCACGAAAGGTTAGCGGTGTAACAAATTTCGTTGCACCTTCTGTCATGATAACATGAACAGAAGCTCCGGCTTTCTTAAGGCGGCTGACGATCTCAACCGCCTTATATGCTGCAATACCACCGGTTACACCAAGAACGATATTTTTGCCTAGCAGCATTCTTCCACCTACTTAATACCTGTCTTGGTACGCTCAAAAGTAACTTTATTTTGCGAAATTTCTTCCAAGGCAAGAGTAACAGGTTTATTCGATTTGCTTTCAGCCGCTGCCGGTTCTCCGCTCATAATTTCTCTGGCTCTCTTGGCAGCAAGTGTAACCAGCGTATATTTACTGTCTACTTTACTTACTAAACTATCTAAGGATGGATGTATCATCGTAGTCCCACCTCTATTCTTCTAATCTGCATTTGTCATGGCATATATGTTCAATTAATGCATTGTTTCGCTTTACCTTACACCGTTCAGCTGAAATGATAGCCGCAATTTGCTTTACTGCGTCCTCCACCTTATCATTCACTACGATATAATCGTAGTTATGAGCCAGCAATAATTCCTTGCTGACACAGTTGAGACGCTTGCGGATGACTTCAGGGCTATCCGTCCCACGCTTATAAATTCGTTGTGAGAGTTCATTGAGAGACGGAGGTACTATGTAAATAAAAACTCCTGCGGAAAACTTCGTTTTAACTTGCATAGCTCCCTGTATATCAATCTCTAATACAACATCTTTGCCTTGGGCCAGCAATTGCATAACATGCTGCTGAGGCGTACCGTAATAGTTGCCGTACACTTCAGCAAACTCCAGCAAATCATCCTTTTGTATCATCGTTTGAAATTCTGCATGAGACAAAAAGAAATAATTAGTGCCATGTTGTTCACCTGGGCGTGGTGCCCTTGTAGTTGCAGAGATGGAATAATGCAAATCAGGATAACTACGCAGCAATTCACGGCAAATTGTCCCTTTGCCGGTGCCGGACGGCCCTGACAGGACAATGAGAATTCCTTGCGGCGTCATAAAGTGGCTCCTTTCCGTATGCTATTCGGCCGTATCATCACTGCTAGTCTCTTTACTAGCCAGGCGATGAGCTACCGTCTCAGGCTGGACAGCAGAAAGTATAACATGATCACTATCTGCAATTATAACCGCACGGGTACGGCGGCCGTAAGTGGCATCAATTAACATACCCCTGTCACGGGCTTCTTGAATAATTCGTTTAATAGGTGCCGATTCAGGGCTGACAATGGAAATAATCCGGTTTGCTGACACAATATTACCAAAACCGATATTGATTAGTTTAATATCCATTCACAATTCCTCCTACAATTTACTTCGCATGAAACCATTCTATATTACTCTATGTTTTGGATTTGCTCTCTGACCTTCTCAATTTCACTTTTAATTTCAACAACAATTCCGGCAACAACCAAATCATTTGCTTTAGAGCCGATCGTATTCGTTTCCCGGTTAATTTCCTGAATAATAAAATCTAATTTGCGGCCAACTGCCTCACCGGACAGCAAGGCGGCACTCAATTGAGCCATGTGGCTTTTAAAACGAACAATTTCTTCTGTAAAATTCGTTCTATCTGCAAAAATTGCTGTTTCCTGCAGTAAGCGCCCCTCGTCCGGTTCTACTCCAACCGATACAACAAGTTCACGCATTCTTGCAGAAAGCTTATTCCGGTACTCTTCTAAAATTTCCGGCGCCCTGACTTCAATCTGCTCTATTAGGCCGGTCAGTTTTTCTACACGTGATAATAAATCCGTCTGGATCGCTTTTCCTTCGGCCATTCGCATGCCTAGCAGGTTGGTAATCGCCTGATCAATTGCCTCATTTAATTTTGACCAAATTAATTCTACATCCTCGGCAACTTCCTCTACCTTCAGCACATCCGGATATTTAGCAATGTGATAAACATTGTTATTCAGCGGCGTATTGAGTAAACTGCCTAATTCTTCTAATGCACTATGGTACGCCATTGCTAATTCTTTGTCAACCCTAACTATCCGCCTCTTTTGAGAATAGTCATCTAAAGTAATATATACATCAATCCGCCCTCTTGCCAACGAACCGGCAACAGCCCGGCGTATTCTGTCCTCAAGGCTGCCTAAATGTTTGGGCATCCGAATGACAATTTCATTATACCGATGATTAACAGCCTTGACCTCAACGATAACTCGTTGGTTGGCATCGAGGAATTCTCCCCTGCCAAATCCAGTCATGCTTTTCAGCATTAAGAGCACCATCCTTTGCGTAAGTATTATTGACTGCAAAAATTATATTTAATCCTGATTTTTCAAATTTACTTCTCCTTTCTTCTGATAATTCCTTTTTTCTCCTTAAAATAAAAGACTCGGCAATCGCCAAGTCTTTTTCTAGCGGCTATTTAATTTTAGCTAAATCAAAGTAAAAGGAGTGGTTCTGCTTTTCACCCGTTATCACCTTGAGCATAACCGGCTTATTCGGATCAATATCCCGTTCAAAAAAATAGAGATAGCATCTAGTCATATACAGGGGCTTATTGCTGTTTCCGGCTGCAGAAATACGCTCAGCCGCAGCACTGTTTAAATCCCGGGCAAAAATATCTTTATTCCCCTGCTTAATAACAGCAGAAATTTTGTCAGCGAATTGTGGGGTATCGCCATAAAGAGTTACACTAAAACTCAAATATCCGGCATAGTCAGACAGTATTTTCTCACTGTCCCCTACTTTTACCGGTTTCTTTGCCTGACTTTTCTCTCTTGCATCAACAGCAATGAGTAAATACGGTGTATACAAATACGCTTTTTCTGCTGAATCAGTAATTTTAGCAGCTTTCTCTTCATACGCCGTCCAAGGGGCGAGAAATTCAGCCACATCCATTTGATTGTGTGCCGTGCCATAAGTTTGTGCGTCTTTTATTACAGCTTCATTAATCGGTGTTACCGCATACACCGGAAAGGTGCAAACAATTAGCAGCAGGACTATGACCGTACTGATTTTCATCCCAAAACTCCTCTATAACTGCGAAATATTTTCTTTTAAGCTTACACTCGACCTAAGTAACTGCCACGAAAAACTTCAATAGCTGGACCGGACATATAGATATGGTTATCGTCCCGCCACTCTACAAACAAGTCCCCTCCGTCCAGGTTTACCGTTATAGCACGGTCTGTTTTTCCGTTGAGCACAGACGCTACAAGTGTCGCACTTGCACCGGTTCCGCAGGCCAATGTAACACCGGCACCACGCTCCCAGACACGCATACGCACCTTATTGGAGCTGAGCACCTGAACAAACTCTACGTTAGTTTTGCGGGGGAATAGGGAATGTGTTTCAATTACGGGGCCAATAGCTGATAAATCAACAGCAGTAATATCTTCTACAAAAATAACACAATGAGGATTACCCATAGAGACACAAGTAATACCGTAAGTACCCCCTGCAGCCTCTAACGGAATATTTACCGCCTGTAAATCATCTGAGCCTGCCATTGGTATTTCGCTTCGCTGTAAGCGAGGCACGCCCATGTCAACACAGATTGTTTTAATTTGTCCAGTTTCGAAAACAATTTCCGGTTTAATATAGCCAGCCAAAGTTTCGAGAGTCAGGCTGGTTTTTTCAGTTAACCCATTTTCATAAACATAGCGGGCAATACATCGTGTAGCATTGCCGCACATTTCTGCCTCACTGCCATCAGAATTAAAAATCCGTATTTTAAAATCTGCATCAGCAGTTGCAGCAGGCAGCAAAATAACCAATCCATCTGCGCCAATACCAAAATGCCGATCACAAACAGCAATAGCTGCCTGCCTGTAATCATTCAGCTTCTCCTGAAAGCCATTAACAATTACGAAGTCGTTGCCTTGCCCATGCCACTTAGAAAACTGCATTCAAATTCCTCCTGTACAATCACTTCTTACTTATTGTACCCTATTGCAGTGCGGCGTACAACGGAACGACGTCGAAATACGAAATGTTTTACTGCTCCAAGAATAAAAGTCCACCCTGAAACAGTCAGAACCAGGGCCCAGTCATGTAAAGACATTGGTACGGTTTCAAAAACACCACTCAAAAACGGAGTATATACAACCGCTATTTGCATTAAAGTAGAGCAAGTTACGGCAGCAACTAAAAATTTATTACTAAACAAACCAACCTCAAAAATGGTCATCATCTCCGAACGGCAGTCAAAGACATGGAACATCTGAGAAAATACCAGTGTGCAGAAGGCCATTGTCCTTGCCAGTGCAATATCATTCTGGACGTAATAACCAAAGGCAAAAACAGCAACTGTCGAAAGGCCAATTTGGGTCCCCCGGGCAATGATCTTACGGCTGAGACCGCGGGAAAAAACACTTTCACCTGGATGTCTCGGCGGACGATTCATAATATCACGTTCACGGGGATCGATACCTAAGGCCATTGCCGGCAGTCCGTCAGTAACGAGATTAACCCATAGTATTTGTACCGGAATCAGCGGTAGGGGCATTCCGGCTAATGCCGCAATAAACATCGTCAGGACTTCACCAATATTGCAGGCAAGTAAATACCGGATAAACTTGCGGATATTCTCGTATATACCCCTGCCTTCTTCAACAGCAGCAACAATGGTAGCAAAGTTATCATCCATTAAAATCATTGAGGAGGCTTCTTTTGTCACATCTGTGCCTGTAATTCCCATGGAAACGCCAATATCGGCCTCTTTAATTGCCGGAGCATCATTAACACCATCACCAGTCATGGCCACTATATGCCCATTGCGCTTAAGCGCCCGGACGATCCGTAATTTATGAGCTGGCGAAACCCGGGCATAGACGGTAACGTCATTAACAATCTTTGCCAGCTGACTGTCGTCTAGCGCATCCAGCTCTTTTCCTGTCAAGGCCTTTGTGCTGTCGTCCTTGTAAATGGTAAGCTCTTTGGCAATAGCAATAGCGGTATTCTTATGATCTCCGGTAATCATTACCGCTTTAATTCCAGCTTGTCGGCAGGTCATAATTGCTTCTTTTACCTCTTCACGCGGTGGATCGATCATACCAATCAGTCCTGCAAATACAAGCTCGCGTTCCGCCTCTTCACTAATATTGGCAGCTTCCGTTTTGGCGATGCGCCGATATGCAACAGCCAGTACGCGCAAGGCCTGAGAAGTCATTGTATCACTTGCAGCTGCAATTGCGGCTGCTCCATCGGGAGTAAGCGGAACTTCCCCTTTACTGGTATATTGATAACGGCATAATTCCAGAATAGTATCAGGTGCACCCTTCGTATACAGAATATTGCCATCAGTGCCATGATAGAGAATAGACATTCTCCGCCGTTCCGATTCAAACGGTATTTCGGTAACACGGGTTTCATTTTTTTCCAAATCGGCCTTCCAAATACCTGCCTTGGCAGCAACTACAACCAATGCTCCCTCTGTTGGATCTCCTTCAACAGACAGTCCGCTGGTATTGCCTGTATTACCTGTCAGGCGGCGCCATATCCCTGTAATACTCACATTATTTTGCTTTAGAACGCTGTTGTTGCATAGGGCAGCAATTGTTAACGATTTTTCTAAACATTTATCTTTTTTGCTGTCAAACTCTTTCTGATTCAAAAGAAACTGTCCCTTTATTTCGTATCCTGCTCCAGTAACTGCAAACATGGAATTCCCTGCATAAATATTGCGAACAGTCATAGCATTTTGCGTCAGTGTGCCTGTTTTATCCGAACAAATCACTGTAGTGCAGCCGAGTGTTTCGACGGCAGGTAATTTGCGGACAATCGCATTGCGTTTAATCATTCTCTGGACACCAAGAGCCAGCGCTACTGTAACAATTGCAGGCAAGCCTTCCGGAATAGCGGCTACCGCTAAGCTGATACCGGCCATAAGCATAAGTAATATAGGCTCACCTTTTAACAGTCCCGTTATGACTACAACTAAACAAATTCCTAAGCATCCCCAAACCAATAGCCGTCCTAACTGCTCCAAACGGCGCTGCAGGGGGGTTTCTTCCGGTTCACTGGACTGAATCATTTTAGCAATATGTCCTACTTCTGTAGCCATGCCTGTAGCACACACCACTGCCAGCCCGCGCCCACGCGTGACACTGGTACCTGAAAAAACCATATTCTTACGGTCGCCGAGCGGGCTGTCTTCCTGAAACTGCTTGTCTGACTCCTTACGAACCGGCAAAGATTCTCCGGTAAGCGCTGCTTCCTCAATTTCTAAGCTATGCGTATTCACCAGCCGTCCATCTGCAGCCAATTTGTCACCGGCTTCAAGTGATAATATATCTCCAGGTACTAATTCACGGGCCGGAATATGCTGCACGGTACCGTTACGAACTACCCGTGCGGTAGGAGCAGCCATCTTTTTCAGGGCTTCCATTGATTGCTCAGCCCGATGTTCCTGAATAAACCCTAATACCGCATTAATCATGACAATTGCCAGAATGGTAACGGCATCTACATATTCGCCTAAAAAAGCGGAAATGAGTGTTGCACCAAGCAATACCAATACCATAAAATCCTGGAACTGGGCCAGGAACCGCCTCCACCAAGCCAGTTTTTCCTGTTCTGCCAGCTCGTTGAAACCGAACTTGTCGAGCCTTACTGCTGCTTCTTTATTACTTAATCCTTCACTTGGATGAGTCTCCCAAAAGACTAATGCATCATCTGCCGATCGGGCATACCATTTTTCCATATTCACGCCAAGCACCTCACTAACTTGAGTTTCTCTATCCATGTTATTCCAAATCACGGATAATTAGACCAAGTACAGCACGACTCAAATCCGGAGTGACTGATGCTCTTGACGGCAAATTGGTACAGTTTGACCGTAAGCTGGCAAGAATGATATACTATTGGCAAATTATGTCGGAGGATTATTATGAGTCTTGATGGGTTATCACTCTCTATCCTGATACAGGAATTGCACCATCAGCTAATTGGTGGCCGTATAGATAAAATTTTTCAGCCTGATAAAAATACATTACTCTTATGGATACGCCAGCCACAGGAAACATGCAAGCTTTTTATATCAGTCGCAGCCGAAAACCCGCGCATCTATATGACAAAAGATGTACCGGATAATCCTGCAGTACCACCTGCTTTTTGTATGCTGCTCCGGAAACATCTGGAAAGCGGCCGCATCGGACAAATGACGCAGCAGGGACTTGACCGGATTATTATCATTGACATTGATGTCCGGGCCGAGCAAGGCACGATTACCACTAAGCAGCTCATCATAGAATTAATGGGCAAGCATAGTAATATCATCTTCGTTCACAACGATATTATTTTGGATTCAATCAAACGAGTGAACATCTATATGAGCCGCCAACGGCAAGTCCTACCGGGACGTCCTTATCTTTTACCGCCTGGTCAGGAACGGCTGAACTTATTTGACATATCTGCCGGCGAGGTGGTCTCACAGCTCGTAACGCAGCATCAGAATACAGTCCTTACCAAAGCATTAATTTACACCGTAAACGGCATGGGCCCCGTTTCTGCAAAAGAGATCGTCTGGCGCGCCGGGCTGCCGGAGAAACTCCTCGTCAATGCACTTGACGAGGCTGATAAGCAATCGTTAATTCAAACCATCGCAGAGTTCACTGCTGTCCTTAAGTCGGCTGCTGCCGAGCCTACCGTGGCGATTAGCGAGCAGAGTGAATTACTTGCCATTGCCGCGTTTCCCCTGGAACACGTAAAGAACGCCAAGCAAGTACCGTTTTCTTCTATGAGTTCAGCCGTAGAATATACGGAGGCACTAAAGGGGCCAAGAAAGCGTCCTGCTAAAGAAGCCTTACATAAACTGCTGTTAGCTGAGCTGAGCCGCTTACAGCGCAAAAAAGGTCTGTTAGAGGCTGAATTAACAGAAGCCCTTCAAGCCGATTCATACCGGCTTTTTGCAGATACCCTCATGATTTATTTGCATGATATTCCAAATCAAGCCACGCAGGTTACGTTGCCTGACCTTTTTAATGACAATAATGAAAAACAAATACTCATTCCTTTAGATCCCCTGCTCTCACCACTTGTTAATGCTCAAACCTATTATACAAAATACAATAAGTTGCAGCGGCGCCAACAAATGACGCAGCAGCAGCTCCAGCAATGCATGCAAGAGCTAACCTATTTGGAAAGTGTATTATTTACGCTGGAGGCTGCTGATAGTCCCAATGACCTTGAAGAGATTAAGCAAGAGCTAGTCACTTCCGGCTATCTGCAATTGAAAGTAAAGCCGCGCAAACAGGCAGCTCAACCATCTTTTAAACCCCGCCAGCTAGTAATTGACGGCATCACTATTCTCATTGGCCGAAACAATCGCCAAAATGACTGGGTTACCTTCAAGCAGGCACGCCCCGATGATGTCTGGCTTCACACTAAAGATATCCCTGGCTCTCATGTGATCATTCGCTTAAGTGAACCAGAGATTCCGGAAAAAGTGTTGCATATTGCAGCTCAATGTGCCGCTTGGTTTAGTAAGGCACGAACCTCATCATCTGTTCCAGTTGACTATACCAGAAGACGTAATGTTAAAAAGCCGTCTGGCGCACAGCCGGGATTCGTCACCTATGAGCATCAGCGTACACTGCATATAACACCTGACAAAAGCTTGTTTGAATCATTAATAGAAACGGAATAAAAATACATAGCCCGGTTAATCCTAATAAGAAAAACGAGCCCTCCTTACCTGGAGGGCTCGTTCCTTATTTCTCGGTTTTATTTTGATGCAGCTCAGCATGGCTCTGTCGAATGATTTCCAGTGTTTTCTCGAGATTGCATTCTAAATGCTTAAATACATCACTGGCGTAACTAACAGCATCTTGTTTTAATTCTTCAGATGTTTGACGCGAATAATTCATGATTTCCTGAGCCTGTTCCTGCGCTTGCTTAGTAATCACATTTTCATCTGTTAATTTGATAATATAGCCTTTTGCTTGTTCAACAATCTCTTGTGCACTTTTTTGTGCTTCATCCAAAATCCGCTGCCTTTCAGTAACAATTCGTCCAGCCTCCATAAGTTCTAAAGGCAGCGACTCATGGAGTGCATCAATTAAGCGTAACAGATCATCTTCTTCAATGACTCTCCTGTTTGTAAAAGGAACACGGGAAGCATTTAACAGCAATGTTTCCATTTCTTCTAAAATATCATTAGTTTTCATAAATTCCTCTCCCATCGTATTCTAAACCTCACGTAAGCGAGCAAAAAGTTTCTGTTCTACACAGGGAGGTACAAAACCGCTAACCGATCCACCAAACTTAGCCAGTTCTTTTATGCCACTTGAACTAACAAAAGAATACTCACTATTTGTCATCATAAATACGGTTTCAATAACCGGATCGATCTTTTTAATTAACAGCGCTCGCTGAAATTCATATTCAAAGTCGCTGAGTGCTCGCAGCCCTCTGACAATAATCGTACTTTTCTGCTGGTGAACATATTCATTAACAAGTCCTGAAAAAGAGTCTACCCGTATATTAGGGATATGGGCTGTAGCCATTTCCAGCATTTCAACCCGTTCTTTCATATCAAACAACGGTTTTTTATTCGGATTGTGAAAAACAGCTACGATTAGCTGATCAAACATTTTACTTGATCTTTCAAAAATATCTACATGCCCTTTTGTGACGGGATCAAAACTGCCTGGACACACTGCAACACGCACTTTCGACAACCTCCTGCTACTCCTGTTTTTTCGTAATAAAGCTGACCATCGTTTCACCGTAGCGCTCACTACGTTTGATGCTTATATTCTTCCAAGGATAATCAATTGATTCATGACGGGAATGCTCCAATACCATAATTCCCGTACTGTGTAATAATGCCGGTCTATCAATTATGCCGAGTACTTGTCCTACATATCCTTGATTATAAGGAGGATCACAAAAAATAAGATCAAAACTCTGGCCTTGCTGAGTTAATTTATCCATAGCCCTTATTACATCGGCCCGATAAATATCACACTTACCAAGCAAATTGGTGTGAGCAGCATTTTCTTTAATAATAACGGTACTGGTATTATCAATAAAGATAGCTTTACTCGCACCTCTGCTCAGCGCCTCCAGCCCCAAATTACCGGTGCCGGCGAACAGATCCAGCACTGCCGCATCAAGTACCCGCGTACCTAATATATTAAAAATAGATCCTTTGACTTTGTCTGCTGTCGGTCTTGTATTGAGACCCCGGGGAGCCTTTAACTGTAAGCCCTTAGCGCTGCCTGTAATAATTCGCATATGTATACCTCAATTATTATACATTATTTTGACGATTTTGGTTAGAAAAAAATAGAATTTGCCGCATCTATTCCTACAAAAAGCTCAACTTTCCTTTCGCATACTAACCTGAAGCACAGGATTTTATGCCGGAGGAGTCGAATGTATAAGTAGTTTAAAATGAGGTGCCAAATAATGAAACGTACTTTTGTTTACCTTATACTCATTACTGTTTTGACTAGTGTGGCAGTAAGCCTAAATCTTTACTTTGGCACTATTATATCCGGATACCCTGTATATCCTACACGATTACTGTCTAAGAGTAAAGTTTTACTAATCCCCCTCGACAGCCGCCCTCCCTGTATCCAATACGTGGAGCAGCTTGCCCGCATGGCACAAATCGAGATAATTTTACCACCGATTGAGCTGTTAGACAATTATAATCAGCCGGCTCAGCAAAAAGCACTCCGTGACTGGCTGTTACGTGCAATTCCACAAGCGGACGCTGCGATTATCTCGACAGACATGCTGATTCACGGCGGATTATTAGCATCTAGAAATGTACATGGAACGTCTCAAGATATTGAGGAAACACTGAATTTATTACAACGTATACACGCGGAGCAGCCCCATATTAAGCTGTATGGCTTTTCTATTATTCCCCGGCTGTTATTAGCCGATAGTCACAATAATGGTAATTTGCAAAAATTAGTAACAAAATACTCTGTGCTAAAAGATCAGGTCAGCTTATTTGAAAATCCCCTTGACTTTAAATTACTAACTGACTTGGAAAAAAAGATTCCTGCCGATATACGGGAGAATTATCTTGCTTTGTATCAGCAAAACACCCAAGTAAACATTAAGCTGCTTGAGCTTGCAGAGGCGGGTGTTTTTACCGGATTAGTCCTGGGGCAAGACGACGGCCTGCCTTTTGGACTGCCCAATGTGGAAAAACAACGGCTTGTTCACTATGTCGAGCAAAAGGAACATCTGGCTGAAAAAGTCTCTATTACCAGAGGAACCGATGAGGTTGCATTAACGATA
Source organism: Anaerospora sp. (assembly GCF_032013335.1). Taxonomy (NCBI): domain Bacteria; kingdom Bacillati; phylum Bacillota; class Negativicutes; order Selenomonadales; family Sporomusaceae; genus Anaerospora; species Anaerospora sp. Next base: position 95,139 of record NZ_DALZUO010000004.1, read on the forward strand.
CTAGGCCGTCATGTTAATTCACTGTACCAATATAATCCACGCATTTATGTGCAGTACTCACAGCCTGCAGTGCCCGAAATGGTTATGCCCTACATGCCCCACACCATCCGTCGAACGGTTCAGGAAAAAATTGCCCTCATAGGGGGTGTGGAAGCAGCAAGTCCGCAAGATGCCGATTTCGTGCTTTATGTTCATGCAGGCAGCCGCCAAACGTCGTATAGTACATTAACCGCACAGGCACAAAACATCACAAATTTGATTGAACAAGGTTATAAAATTGCGCTTGTTGACTTATCCGAAAACTACTATGCAAACGAAACACTGCTGCCCCATTTAATCCAGGCAAATACGGATCTTACCAAGCTTGCTGCATATGCAGGCTGGAATACAACAAGCAATTCCATCGGTACCGCCGTTACGCAAGGGGCTTTGTTTACGGGAGCATTAGCGCGCATTGAAGAAACGAACTGGCTTAGTCTATATGCGACCCAGCTTACATTTTTAAGTGAACGTTTTGTCGATGACTGGTATTACCAAAAAGATGTTCAAAGTGTTGTCAACACTACTTTGCGCGATATGCATGCCGACCCATACAATCTTGGTAAATATCACGTCAAAACCAGTGACTTAATTGATCGTTTGTTAAATGACCGGGCACAGCATTTCTTTCGCCAAAATCTTGCGTACCGCCCTATTGTCTTTCTCTCAGCGCAAGGCAGGCAGGATTATCGGTTAACCGGACTGCATATTAAAACGCAGCTGCCCTGGGATCGCACCTTTGAAATTAAACTTGAGCCAGAATTATCTATCGTACAAATCAAAAATTAAAAGTGACAATCAAGTGGAAGCTTGATTGTCACTTTTTTAAAATCCTTTTATTACCCTGCGGGCCCCTAAATAGTTTGCCTGATAATAATCTGAATTTAATGGCGTAATAATCACTTTCCCGGCCGCTGAGCTGGCATGAATGAATGCATTCTCACCTATATAAAGCCCCACATGCGACGGCCCTGGCATGTAAGTACTGAAATAAACTAAGTCGCCTTCCTGCAATTCAGTACGCTTAACAGGGATCCCTACCTCATACTGCTCATCTGCCATGCGCGGCAGTTCAAGATGAAAGTAGTGAAAAAGGTAATATATATAACCGGAGCAATCAAAGCCACCGGGCGAGCTCCCACCCCAGGCATAAGGAGTGTTACGCAGCTGTCTCGCAAGAGCCGTAATCTGTTTAGCAATACGATTAGGTGCCTGATCACGGCTAGGCTGTATCGCCATTTCCCGTAATATTGTCATTGTCTGCAGACCTGCAACCCCATCAGGAACAAGTTGATGATCGATTTGAAAGCTGATGAGCGCCTGTCGCGTCCCCTCGCCGAAATCACCATCGATATTTCCCGTATAATAACCGTGTTCACCGAGCATAGTTTGCAGCTGCATAACCAAAGCATTGCTCATACCATATTTTAGAACAGTCATATCGGCAGGAAAAGCATTTGCAACTTTAGGCAGTGGTGACAACGGCAAAAAAACTGTTACTGAAAGCAGACAAAGCACCACTATGACACGTTTAAAAAGTGTACCCATACCATCCCCCCAATATTTGGAATTTATTAGTTCTGAAAGCCTACGTTCGCCATCTATTTTCTTTTTCCTTGTTCTTTTCTCTAAAAAATACGAGTTTTTTTGATGGTTGACAATAATTACTTCTATGTGTATACTTTTTAATGTAGCAACGGGGCGTAGCTCAGTTTGGTAGAGCGCACGGTTCGGGACCGTGAGGCCGCAGGTTCGAATCCTGTCGCCCCGACCAAAAAAACAAGCACACTATTCAGCGAATAGTGTGCTTGTTTTTTTGTTATTCTTCTTCTGCTTTATCTTTTTTAGCACCTGCAATAATTTGCTCTGCCATACGCTGGGGAACTTCTTCATAATGAGAAAAACTCATATCAAATGATCCTCTTCCCTGTGTGATTGAGCGTAAATTCATTGCATAAGTGAACAATTCCGACATTGGCGCCTGCGCCCGAACAACACCAAGCCCTTTGCCGATAGGCTCCATCCCCTGAATTTTTCCTCTTTTACCATTCAAATCGCCAATAACATCACCCATATGCCCTTCTGGAACCAACACCTCTACGTTGCAAATGGGTTCGAGCAATGCCGGTTTTGCCTGCATGACTCCTTTTTTCAGCGCCATAGCACTTGCTACTTTGAAGGCCATTTCCGATGAATCTACGGCATGATAAGAGCCGTCACAAAGTGTTACTTTCACATCTACCATTGGATATCCTGCCAGAATTCCTCCGATAAGCGCATCACGTACCCCTTTTTCTACTGCAGGAATATATTGGCGCGGTACGGAACCGCCAAAAATGGAATCTACAAATTCAAAATTCCCTCCTGGCGCCAAGGGATCAAGCTGCAGCCAAACATGGCCATACTGACCATGACCACCGCTTTGCTTTTTGTGCTTGCCTTCCACTTTTACGCTGCCGCGAATCGTTTCGCGGTACGGCACCTTGGGATGGCTAAGCTTAACGTCCACCCCAAACTTGCGTTTCATGCGCTCTGCCATAATATCAAGATGCAGTTCCCCCATACCGTAAACCAGCAATTGATGCGTTTCGGTATTTTTCAGCATCCGGAAGGTATGATCTTCATCCATCAAACGATGGAGTGCATTACCGATTTTATCCTCATCGCCTTTATTTTTGGCTTCCAATGCCATTGTAAACATTGGCTTGGGAAAAGAGATGGGATCGAATAAAATGGGTTTATCTTTATCACTTAAGGTATCACCGGTACCGGTCTCCTGCATTTTGGCAACAACAACAATATCGCCTGCATAAGCGATACTCATCGGTTCCTGCTGTTTACCGCGCAGTGTATAGATATTGCCGATTCTTTCTGCCTTTTCTTTTGTAGCATTAAAAATCACACTATCTGGTTTTAATTGTCCCGAGAATACCCTCAGATAACTTAAGCGGCCAACAAAAGGATCGGCTGTTGTTTTAAATACCAAAGCTGAAAAAGGATCTGTTCCTTTTCTTTCACTTGCTGCCTTTGTTTGCGGATGAATACCAGGAAGTACTCGGTTTTCCGGTGACGGAAGAAAATCAACAACAGCATCTAATGCCGCGCTAATTCCAATATTTTTATAAGCCGAACCGCATAATACAGGGAACAAGGATGCCTGGCCGATACCTTTAACTAAGCCAAGCCGGACCTCCTCTTCGCTTAGTTCTTCTCCGTCCAGATATTTGGCTAGCAGATCATCATCCGACTCTGCGGCAGCTTCTACCAATGCCTGGCGGGCAGCCTGCGCCTTTTGCAGCAAATCCTGAGGAATCTCCATCGGCGTTGGAGCATAAGCCTTCATACTAATAAGATCAATAATTCCTTTGAATGTTTGTTCACTGCCGATCGGCAGCTGCAGCGGCACTATACCTGTGCCAAATCTGCTTCTTAAACTTTCAACAACACCATCAAAATCAGCATTTTCTCTATCCATTTTATTAATGAAGGCAATACGCGGCAAATTAAGTTCCTCCGCATATTGCCATACTTTTTCAGTTTCAACTTCAATCCCCGCGGCGGCACAAAGTGTGATAAGCACATTATCTGCAGCACGAAGAGCGCCTTTGACTTCAGCAACAAAATCGGAATAACCAGGAGTATCCAGCAAATTAATCTTATGCCCTTTCCATTCACAAAGAGCAAGAGCAGTACTGATTGTTACTTTGCGTTTGATCTCTTCAGGTTCAAAGTCGGTTGTTGAAGTTCCATCATCCACCTTTCCCAATCGATTGACGGCACCGGAATTAAACAGTAATGCTTCTGTGAGTGAGGTCTTACCAGCTCCACCATGGGATACAATAGATACATTTCTGATCTTCTCGCATTTAAATTCTTTCATAGCGAATCCCTCCTGGTTTGTCTATTCTCTACTACACTATTACTGCTAACAAGAAACTTATTTTTCCATTTTCTCTGCCAATAGCAAATTTTCCTTCTTTTCAGTTAATTTTAAAAAAGAAATAACCGCCCTCTTAGGCGGTTATTATACCCACTTTAACAATTTTTACAAAATAGTCGCATCAGTTTTCGTAACGGTGTGGGAACAGAAAGTACATACCATTTCAATTTCACCCACTTCGCCTCCTTACATACTGCGTAGCAGTTCTCGCTACAGTGTATGCGCAAAAGTGATTTTGGTGTATATAATCTTTGTTAAGGCATTACTTACTGTTTATTTCGGTACGAGCCAATACGAAGCATAAATCTGATAAGCGATTCAAAAAAACTAATCCTTCACCAGAAAGCTCCTCCTGACGAGCCAGCCGCCAAAGCTGACGCTCCGCTCTCCTGGTAACCGTACGGGCAAAATCCAGCGCAGCCGATGAAGCTGTATCCCCTGGAACCAAAAAACTGGTTACCGGGGGCAGCTGACCATCAAATTGATCAATGAGCGCTTCCAGCTGTTGCACTTCTTTACTTGTAATCCGAGGCTCAGCTCCAATACTTGCGATATCGGCCATTAAACTCCACAGAAGCTTCTGTAAATCATAAATGGTTGACTTCACTTCTGAATTAACAGCAATGGCCCGGGCCATTCCAAGTGCAGAATCAGCTTCATCTACTAAGCCATATGCTTCCACTCTTACACTGTCTTTGTCTACCCGTTCACCAGTGTATAAGCCTGTTTGACCTTTGTCACCCGTTTTTGTATATACTTTCATAACAATTCTCCTTACAAAGAATGCTTAGCGATTATATATTTCACTGGCAGCAAAGAATATGGCGATTTCCCGTTCTGCACTCGCAGCACTGTCAGACCCATGAATAATATTGCTGTCAATTGTCAAAGCGAAATCCCCCCGTATGGTTCCGGGTGCAGAATCAACAGGATTTGTAGCTCCCATCATTGCACGAACAACCGGCACTGCGTTTTCTCCCTGTACGGCAATTGCAACCAATGGACCGGAGGTAATAAAATCTACTAATCCATTAAAAAATGGTTTGCCTTCATGTTCACCATAATGCTTCTGAGCTGTTTCGCGAGATAATTGCAACATTTTTAAACCTGCAATTTTTAATCCTCTGCGTTCAAAGCGTCCAATAATTTCGCCGCATAGTCCTTTGTTTACTCCATCAGGTTTAACTAATACAAGTGTTTTTTCCATTGTAAATCGCCCTTCCCATTCTCTCCATTATTTTAAACAATATTGTAATGACAGCTTCTGATAACCAAGCGCCGAATACTGAATTGCAGTAATCTCAGCTTCAGTTACCTTGCGGATCACTCTGCCTGCAGCGCCAGCCACCAAAGAGTTTGCAGGAATAACTCTCCCCTCGGCAATTGCTGTCCCTGCGCCAATCATGCAGTTTTCTCCGATTTTGACACCCTTGCCAATTATCGATCCCATACCGATCAAAGAATAATCCCCTATGATACACTCCCGAAGGATTGCACCATGGCCTACTGTAACATAATTACCAATAAGGCAGGGATCAGTCTCGCCGCCTTCTACCGAACAGCTCTCCTGAATGTTAGAAAAAGCGCCGACAACAATAGGACCTCTTTCTCCTCTGAGCACAGACTTGTACCAGACACTGGCAGAATGACGCACCTCAACGTTACCAATCACATAGGCATCTGCTGCAATAAAAACGTCTTGAGCCAGCTTAGGAAAATAGTGCTCATATGAAATAAGCGGCACTACCTAATCAACCCTTGATAAACAGTATCATCCAAATTTTTCGCTACTGTTACAAGTAATCTTACTGCTGCTTCATAATCATCACGGTGAATAATGCTGTTGTGACTATGAATATAACGGGTAGGAATACTGAGAACCAGGCTCGGTACACCCTGCGCATGCAAATGTATCCGGCCTGCATCCGTACCGCCGCCTTCGGTGAATTCCAGCTGATGTGGTATGTGATGCTGCTCGGCAAGGCTTATCACATAGTCTCGCAGTGCCGTGTGTGGAATAAGACTGGAGTCATAAATAGATATGGCTACACCTTTACCTAATTTGCTGGAAGCTTGATCATTCGATACTCCTGGAGTATCACCGGCCACGCAAGTATCAATTGCAAACGCAATATGCGGATCAATTACAGCTGCACTGGTCTTGGCACCTCTTAAGCCTACTTCTTCCTGTACTGTACCTACGCCGTATATCGTATTGGCATGGAGTTCATTTCCCATCGCCTGCATAACATCAGCCATAACAGCACAGCCAATCCTGTTATCCCAGGCTTTTCCCATCAGAAACTTATCATTAGCCATAACAGTAAACGTACTAAAAGGCACAACAGCATCCCCAGGTCTTATGCCAAAAGACTCTCTTGCTTCCTTTTCGTCACTTGCCCCAACGTCAATGTACATTTCCCGTTTGGGAACAATTTTTTTCCGTTCTTCCGGTGTCAGAATATGAGGTGGTTTACTGCCTATTACACCGGGAATATTGCCTTTGGCGGTCATGACCGTAACTCGCTGACCAAGCATAACCTGCTCCCACCAGCCGCCAAGCGTTGTAAATTTTAAAAATCCCTCTTTGGTAATAAACTTAACCATAAATCCAATCTCATCCATATGGCTGGCAATCATAATCCGAGGCTCCTGCTGACTGCCTTGCTTTTTAAAAATAACACTTCCCAGCTTATCACTGGTTATTTCGCTGCAGTTGCTCAGCTTATCGATCAATAGTTGCCTTACCGGTCTTTCGAAACCGGAAACTCCTGAAACCTCACTGATCTGCTTTAACCATTCCATTGCCTTATCCAATTATATCCCTCCCTGTTCTACACGTATTAGTGTACGGCAAAGGTGATACAACTATTCCACTATACCATTATATGGTATAGTGGAATAGTTGTCAAAATTGCATCAAATCTGATAAATTCAAAATAAAACACTCGTACCCAGGCCGTTCAGAAAGTCCCAGATGCACGATCTCCATCTCAAGTGTTTACTTTTGTACAACAAAGAGATGTGGGCGCGGGGAATTCCGAGGAAGCGAGCGAAGACAGTACAGCGCGGGTACGACGAGCGAGCTCCCGCAAGCCTGAATGCGAAGTTCTTGGCACTTCAGTGCCTTAGTACTTCGGCTTACCCCTTGCGGGTACAACGCAGATGGGGCTTTATCAACGGCCTGAAAAATAAGCACTTTGCTTTTTACAGCAAAGTGCTTATTTCTTAACGTACGCGTTTAGCCTGTTCCTTTAAGCGGGCAACCCGCTGCTCAGTCTGCGGATGGGTGCTGAAAAGACTCATCATCCAGCTGCCGGCACCAGTAAGCGGATTGACAATAAACATATGAGAAGTAGCCGGAGTGGCCTCAGGCATGACCTGATGCTTTGCGTAGTATTCAATTTTTTGCAGCGCGCTTGCCAATGCCAGCGGATTGCCGGAAATACTACCACCAGTCTCATCAGCAAGGTATTCACGGGAGCGTGAAATGCCAAGTTGAATCAACGTAGCTGCCAAGGGAGCCAGCACTACCAAAAAGACAAATTCAATGATTCCGGAAATACCATTTCCCTCATCATCGCTGCTTCGTCCCATCCCAAAAATCGCTGACCATTGCGCAATATTTGCAATCATTGTGATAACACCTGCAATAGATGCTACAACTGTGCTAATCAGGGTATCGCGATTCTTTACGTGCGACAATTCATGGGCCATTACGCCTTCCAGTTCTTCGTAAGTGAGCGCGCGCATGATTCCGGTAGTGGCCGCAACTGCAGCATGCTCAGGATTACGCCCGGTCGCAAAAGCGTTAGGAACATCGGTATCAATGATATACACCTTCGGCATTGGGATTTTAGCTCTTTGTGCTAAATTGGAAACCATTCGAATAAGGTCAGGCGCTTGCTGAGGCGTAACCTCACGGGCACCATACATGTTAAGAACAATTTTATCACTGTACCAGTAGCTGACAAAATTCATTAGAATAGAAACAACAAACATAATCGTCATTCCCTTGGCGCCGCCAAAGAAACTACCTACAGCCATCAGCAGACCAGTTAACGCCGCCAGAAGAACTGTTGTTTTCAAAGTACTCATTATATTCCCTCCGTGATAGCATAATTAGGTCTATTCTATTTTACGTATTTACAAAAAAGTTGAGTTTTCTTGTCACTCTCCTCCTTTTCTTCCTGTCTTTAATTATAAGTGATTTACTTATAATTAACAATAGCCGGAAATGGGGAGAAAAGCGCAAAAAATAACGCTCCTTATTCATTCAGACCAAACAGCATCACCAGGATTATACGGGCTTTTCCACACGTTCTTTGATGGCCTTTAACATATTCTCACTGTTCAAACGGACCTTCTTTTTTAAGATCGGATTTAAAAGCCCAGCTATCATTGGAATGCCAAACTCAAAATCAACAGTCAGTTTTATTTCCGTACCTTCGGGAATCGGCGTCAAAATCCATTCACCTTGCATCTTTTTTAAATCGCCCTCAATTTGTGAATAGGCTATATGTAAATTCTCATCATCAAATGTATCTAATTCAGTCCATTTAATGATGCGGCCATCAACATTAGACACCCATTTGGTAACCGTAGTATTTCCATTCCGCTCGATTACAGTCACACTTACCAGATCTTCCATAAAATCAGGATACTGTTCCATCTTTTTCAGTATTGGATAAATTTCCTCACGGGGACACTGGACAGGTAATGTTACTTCTACGTATGGCATCAGGCAGTTCCTCCCTTATAGATCTTCAAGCATTTCATAGGCCTGCTCAACAGCATAAGCAAAAGCCGAAATTACCTGGTCAATTGTTGCTTCTTCAATAATAAGCGGCGGTTCAATGCGAATCACCTTGGGGTTATTTAAAGTATAAGCCACCAATACGCCCTTATTAATTAGTTCAGACATGAGCAGCCCGCCGATTCCTTCTTTTGTTAATTCTACCCCGATCATTAACCCCTTGCCGCGTACCTCCTGAATAACACCTGGGAAGCTATCGGCAATCTTCTGCAGACGTTCCATAAAATATCGCCCTTTAGTTTCGGCTTTTTCAATAAGATTTTCTTCGTAAATGACTTTGATTGTTTCAATAGCAGCCGAACAAGCCAATGGATTGCCGCCAAATGTAGATGTGTGCAGGAACGGACTAGTAACATATTCTTCAAAAATTTGCGGACGTGCCGTAAAGGCACCAATTGGCATGACCCCTCCGCCTAGCGCTTTGGCAGTTGTGATGATGTCCGGTACTACACCATAATGGTCACAAGCGAACATCCTGCCTGTTCTGCCAAGGCCGGTCTGCACTTCATCACAAATTAACAACGCCCCGTGACGATCACACAATTCACGCAGGGCAGGCAAATACTCGTCAGACGGTACAATAATACCGCCTTCCCCCTGAATAGGCTCTACAATAACTGCAGCTGTATCAGCATCAATACATTCAGCTATGGCAGCCTCATTACCAAAGGGAACGTGCGCAAATCCACTTAATAGTGGCTGGAACGGATCACGGAACAGATCTCGTCCGGTAGCGCTCAATGCGCCTAGCGTTTTACCATGAAAGGAATTGACAGTAGAAACAATTTTGCTGCGGCCAGTGTGAACTTTAGCCAGCTTTAATGCCCCTTCTACCGCTTCCGTACCACTGTTGCCGAAGAAAGAATACTGCAAATCACCAGGCGTAATTTTAGCCATAAGCTCTGCCAAATCTGCCATGGGCTTATTAAACAGTACTTTGCTGGACATGGGCATGCGATCTACCTGTGCTTTTACTGCTTCCACAACTCGGGGATGGCGATGGCCGAGGCTAAAAACGCCATATCCGCCCAGGCAGTCTATATAGTCCTTACCATTGCTATCCGTAATAATAACGCCTGAGGCGTGCTGCTCTATTGTTGATAATCCCATAAATCGAAATAACCGGGCAACCGCAGGGTTAATATATTTCTCGTATTTTTCAATCGTCTCTTCAATCACTCGCTCTTTTTCCATACCTATTCCCTCCTGACTATTATGATTAATTGGTATTATTTTCTAGTCTTGACAATAAAACTCCTCTCTAATACAGAAAAACTTACATTTGGATTACTTTGGATTTTTTTTATTACAGGCAGGAATCTTGTGCCTATTAGTTGTATTTTGTCTAAAATAATCAAATCAATTAAGAAGGTGATAGAATGTGGAAACGGATTCGAACGGATTTAATCATTCTCTTTTTATTAGCCTTTTGCCTCATCTATTATTACCTTCCCGGAGCTCCCTCTTTTGCTGGTCTTCCTGAGAAAGATGTGAAGCTGCAAGTTGAAAACCTTAACGGGGTTGCCGAAGAAACAAATGACTTGATCACACGGGCAACGATTGACACAATGAACTTTTTTTGTGAAAGATCCAATTTTACATTAACGAGATCTGTGACTTTTGTCTTAACAGCAAACAAGCCTAACTTTCAGCAAGAAGTCAGCTCCCGTTTTAAAATTTCCGATAAAGAAGCGGCTCAGGCTACTAAGAATGTAGATGTGTTAGCGGGTACTGGGCTGATCATTTTGAATACACAAAGCATCACAACAGGTCAACAGCAAATCTTCCTTACCGCTCACGAAATTACCCATCAATATCAGCGGCAGAATGTATCTCCCAGCAGAGCACAGCCTTTCTGGTTAGTAGAGGGTATGGCTGAAGTTGTTGGTGCAAATATTGTGGAGAGACAGGGCTATGGTACTTTAAAGTTTTACCGGAGTAGCTCCATTGCCGATCTGAGAGCAGCGATAAATAAACCTGACTTACAGGAACTCAATGATGCAAGAGACTGGGCACAGGCGATTACCGAATATGGTTCACCTCTTACCCATAAAGTAGCCGGTCTCGCCGTACTTTATCTAACTGAAAAGCATGGTTTCCGTTCAGTCACTCAATACATGCAGCATATCAGCAACGGCTTAAGCAGCAATGACGCTTTTAAGAAAACATTCGGTTATCCCCTGCCCGAGTTTATTAAGGAATATCAAACACTTATCACTCTACCGAAGGGCTCTACCGCTAATTAAGTTATTATTTTTCCAGATACACAACAAAGGGCCGGCATTTCTGCCGGCCCTTTATTACTATATTATTTAGTTATAGTCCCATGGCTACTAAATCAGTAATTCCTCTGGCGATCGCTTTGGCGAACTCATCCCGTTTCGTACTGTCTGCCAACAGCTTCTCATCTTCTTTGTTAGAAATAAAAGCTGTTTCCACAAGCACTGCCGGACAATCAGTATCCCGAATAACGGCAAAATTAGCCGTCTTAACCCCACGATCAACAGTACCCAGACTTTTTATAATCTGCGATTGAATACAGCCAGCCAGTCTCTCACCTACTCCGCCAAGCTGGTAACAATATGTTTCCGTTCCCCGGGCAGAGGTGCTGGCAGCGCTATTACAGTGAATAGAAATAAAAAGCTCAGCGCCAAAATTATTGGATGCATCCGTTATTTGATAAAGTTCATTTTCTTGTATTTCAGTTACATCATACCACACAGTCCGTAAATACCGGGCTACACGCTTCATCAGATCCTGGGTAACAATCGCTTCCTGCAGTCCGGTAGCACCAACGGCACCAGAATCCAACCCGGGATAATGTCCGCCGTTAATTGCAATTTTCATTAGGGATCACGCTCCTTATTTCATTTTATGCGTATAGGAGTTCTGCTGTTCCCTTTACAAAAGGAAATAGACCGCAATCGTGCGGTCTATTTCCTGTAATCTTATATTTGATTCATTCTATATAAGACACTTATGCTACCATCTGCCAGGGAAGTACTGACGGTTAAATTATTGCGGGTAAGATACTCTTGTACATGAACCACAGCTTTTGATACAGTATCGGTAGGCACTACTCTCGCTGGCTTAGCAGCAGCTTCATGCCAATTAGGGGGACCATACTGACTATGGGCAATATGTAATACAAGAAATGCGATTAATAAACGTGACACTATGAACAAGCCCCTTTATGGTACATTTACATAATTCCATGATACTTATTGTTTTGTATCAAAACAAGTTGTAATTGTTACCAAATAAGGGCTCATACCGTCATGCTGCCAAGTACATTTCCTATATGAATTTTACATCTAATAACCAACCAAGAATTCAGCCTCAGTCTTAGCTCTCACTTCTTCCACTGTGACACCTGGTGCGGTCTCCTTGAGAATCAGACCTACCATCGTCACTTTAAACACACACAAGTTGGTGATAATGTAATCCACGACGCCTTTTCCAGTCAGCGGCAAGGTACATTTTTTCAATATCTTCGGCACTCCGTCCTTAGCGGTATGTTCCATGGCCACGATGACCTTTTTGGCACCGGATACAAGATCCATTGCGCCCCCCATCCCCGGCACCATTTTACCTGGCACCATCCAGTTAGCGAGATTTCCTTCCTGGTCAACCTCCAGTGCACCAAGAACGGTCACATCTACATGTCCTCCCCGGATGATAGCGAACGACATTGCACTGTCAAACACCGCGCCACCGGAAATAATCGAAACAGGTTTGCCACCTGCGTTCACGAGGTCCGGGTCTTCTTGTCCTTCCAGAGGAGCAAGGCCTACGAAGCCATTCTCCGACTGAAGAGTAACGCCCACACCGGCAGGCAGAAAATCAGCAGCTAAGGTCGGTATCCCGATCCCCAGATTTACCACATCACCATCTTTAAATTCCTGAGCAACCCGCTTCGCAATGATTGTTTTTACATCCATCCTGCATCCTCCTATTCCTGAACAATCCAGTTTACTACTATTCCCGGGGTTATGACTTGATCGGGATCAATTTGTCCCGCCTCAACGATATTTTCTACCTGAACGATAACGATGTCGGCAGACATCGCCATCAGCGGGTTAAAGTTGCGAGCTGAGCGGTGAAACAGCAAGTTTCCTGCCGCATCTGCAGTATGGGCCTTCAGCAAGGCTACATCGGCCTTCAGGTGCTTTTCCAGCAGATATTCCCTGCCATCAATGTTAATAATAGCTTTCCCTTCGGCAACAATGGTTCCCAGACCAGTTGGTGTAAGTATACCGCCCAGCCCTGCTCCACCGGCACGAATGCGTTCGGCGAGCGTTCCTTGTGGAACAAGCTCAACCTGAAGCTCACCGGCATTCATTTGCCGCCCCGTTTCGGGGTTCGTCCCAATATGGGAAACAATTACTTTCTGCAGGCGACGGTTGGCGACTAATTTTCCTATGCCTTTATCAGCAAAAGCCGTATCGTTGGCGATGACAGTCAGGTCCGTTATCCCTTTCGTTATCAGTGCATCTACCAACAGCTCAGGTGTTCCTACACCAAGAAATCCGCCAATCATAACAGTCATGCCATCCTTTACGGATTCCAGCGCTTGTGCAATGGTAGTAACTTTATTCATATGTCCCTCCAAACGTTTTGATAAGAAAAGCCGGATTGCTCCGGCTTCGCTTCTTTATAGACACATTCGTTTATAATATGCCTGTAGCCAAATGAATTGCAATAACGAGAAATGCAACTACCGTTTTTAAAATGACAAGAGCAAAAAGGTCGGGATAAGACTGTTTATGAGTCAAGCCACAAATCGCAAAGAGGGTAATAACCACGCCGTTATGAGGCATAGTATCCAGTCCGCCCGAGGCCATAGCCGCCACTCTATGAAGAACTTCCGGCGACATACCGATCTGATTAGCCCATATCAGCCAATCTTTAGCCATCAAATCCAGTGCAATTGACATCCCGCCGGAGGCAGATCCGGTAATAGCGGCAAGCGTCGTAACGGTCACGCCCTCCGATACCAGTGGTGTACCGCCGATATGAATACCAAGCAGAGCATTAGCAATCGACTTAAAGCCTGGTAACATGGCAATAACGTTGCCATAGCCAACCTCTGAGGCTGTATTCATAATGGCCAGCAGCGAGCCAATAGCGCCTGCGTTGAGTGCCTTGGCCAAGCCGCCTTTGGCCATATTGCGATAGCCAATAGCTACTGCTAGAACTGTACCAAGGACAACAGAAATAATCAAAGCCCAGATTGCAGCAACGTTCTTAACAGCAGTCGCCGTTAAGGGCAGTTTCATCTCAATGAAAGGAGCTAAAATATCTGGATTCCAGGTGAACACATTACTCATAATATAATTGACAACAAGTACAGTAACCAGTGGTACCAGAGCCAGTTTCCAGTCCGGCATATCGTTTACATCAATATCGGCAGGTTCATTGATATGGTTTTCGCCATATCCTTCACCGCGAGCCTTGGCCGTTTTGTACCGCCACTCCAGATAATACATACCCCCGAGGAAAATCAGTATGCCGCCGATTATGCCAAGCGTAGGCGCAGCATAAACATTCGTACCAAAAAAGCTAGTGGGAATAATATTCTGAATTTGAGGAGTACCAGGCAGAGCATCCATGGTATAAGTGCATGCGCCTAGGACAATACACCCCGGGATCAGGCGCTTAGGAACACCGGCTTTCTTGAACATAGCTGCGGCAAAGGGATAAATGGCGAATACAACCACGAACAGGCTTACCCCGCCATATGTTAATACACCACCGGCAATAACGATTGACAATATGCTGCGTTCAATACCAACAGCTTGCAGTATCCTGTAGGCAATCGCTTTTGCCAGACCTGTTTCTTCCATGACTTTGCCAAAAACGGCACCTAGCAGGAATATGGGGAAAAATGATTTGACGTAAACTACTGCTTTGGCCATAAAAAGCTCAGTATAGGCAGGCATAGGGGACAGCCCCTGGCTTACAGCCGCTAACAGAGCAAAAACAGGGGCAAACAAGATAACCGAAAAACCCCGGTACGCAAAAAACATCAGCAGGAATAAGCTAAGCAATATTCCTAACACTTCCATATTATATCCCCCTCCCATATTTGCTGTTTACATTTGACATCCTATTTGGCAGCTTTAATACTATCATTGAATCTTTCGAGATAGCTGAAATCATTTACCCCGCCTCTTGCTTCCGCTTCTTTAACCAACTCTACAACCATATCATTGAATGGCGTTGGTATCCCGCACTTGCGTCCGCCCCGGCACACAACACCATTGATATAATCGATTTCAGTCTTTCTGCCTTTTTCAAGATCCTGAAGCATGCTGGCTTTATTATTATGCCGTCCCCATACCTTTTTGTAAAAATCCATTTTTGATGGAATCTCCGTTTTACTGTTGAGCTCCAGAAACTCAAAATCAGCCCCCTGCATCTCCACCATCCGGTATCCCAGACCATGGCAAACCTTAATCACTTCATCGGCAATATGGGCAACGCAAATCATAGCTTTAGGATTTGCTAATACGTCGCTGAAAAGCCCGTTGAGAGCAGCCGACATGCCGCTGAAGGTTGAATTCATCAATAATTTCGTGTAACGAATACCCATAAGGTTCGTCAGTATTGTTGTCCCGCCGGCAGTGCTAAGGACTTGTTTTACTTTTTCCAGCCGTGGGCGCACTACTCCATCGATCTCGCCGATTTCGAAGGCAAACTTTTCTACTGCTTCCATAGAGGACGTGAGTTCTGACACACCTGGTCTCAGCCAGGTTGCACCGAAGCCAACTGCACCGCCAATTGTTCTTTCTTTCCCCACATAGGATGCCACCGAATCTTCGGGAACACCATTTTGCAGTGTGCAGACAATGCTATCCTTATGCAGATGGGGCAAAAGCTTGGGCAAAGCTGTTTCATTGGCTGTTTGCTTTGTTAATAACAAAACTAAATCATACGTGCCGGTCATTTGTTCAGGCGTTAATGCGGTAACCGCTTGATGCAGCTCCAGGAAACCGGTAACAGTGGCACCATTGGCATTCAGTGCATCAACATTTTCTTTGAATGAGTCAATAAGATCTACTTGTTGACCATTTTGCGTCATCCTAGCTCCAATAATAATCCCTAGCGCTCCTGCTCCTAAAATAGCTGTTCTCATAGTAAATCTCCTCCAGTCTACCTTAATAATTAACTTTGTCTATGCCTTTGAGCTCCAAAATTTGACGGGCTTCATCAGAATTGGCAATTTCCAGACCGAGCCGCTCGGCAATCTCTTTAATTTGCCGGACTTGCTCCCCACTTGATTTTGCCAGCACTCCCGGCTTTAGATAAAGGTTATCCTCTAGTCCAACACGGGCATTCCCCCCCATAGTCAAGGCAGCCGTAACAAGCGGAAACTGCGCTTTTCCCGCCGCCGCACAAGACCAGACAAAATCACCGATCTGCTCGCGGGCTGTCTTAACCAGGTAGACAAGATTATCAACAGTTGCAGGGATTCCACCCAATATTCCCATTACAAATTGTAAATAGACTGGTTTTTGTACTAACCCTTTTTTCATAAAATAGGCAATATTATTGATCATGCCTACGTCATACACCTCAAACTCAGGGCGTATACCATGCTCGTTCATCGTTTTCAGATAATATTCCAGCCCGGTAAATGTGTTGGTAAAAACCAGCTCATTCGTACGTTTGAGATAAGGAACTTCCCAATCGTATTTGGGGTTCTCCAGCTTTGCTGCCAGATCAGAAAACACAAAATTCACTGACCCGGCATTGCAGGACGCCAGCTCCGGCTTTAATTCTGTCGCGGGAGCTAGTCGCTGCTCAGAAGACATCCAAACCGCTCCCCCTGTGGTAATGCAAACAACAGCGTTGCACTGCTGTTTAATAGAAGCGACAATGTCTTTCATAATTGCCAAGTCAGGCGTTGGACTGCCATCCTTTGGATCTCTGGCATGAATATGAACGACTGCGGCACCTTCCTTATGAGCCTCTACCGCATCCTTAATAATCTGCTCCGGTGTAGAAGGAAAATAAGGACTCAAACTGGGTGTATGTGTTGCTCCCGTAATTGCTGCCGTAATAATAATTTTGTTTTGCTTTGCCATGTAAACTCCTCCATCCGTTAATTTCACTGATCACTTTGGAGTATAGATTTGGCTCCTGCCTTACTCCATATTGCTCCTTTCTTCTGATCAATCAGAATATATTGCAAAATTCGTGCCAATTTTTAAATTCGTCGAATATATCTGCCTCGAAGGCAAAACAAGCCTGGTTTCATAACGAACAGCGAATCGAATTAACACACCTTGACCATCCTTGAATTGAGTAACTACGCAGAATTGTGAGCAGCGCCATCTCTGAAAAAACAGAAACTCGCTAAAAATAAAATACTCTCTACTTTAGCCAGCTATCGCGGAAGCACCCAAGCTATGAACAAAATCTTAGTGTAAGTATATACTGACATATTTATCAGAAAATTCATTATACGAATGTCCTTTACCTACTAACAAAGCAATAGAGAGACAGTGTAAGTAACTACTTACACTGTCTCTCTATGCTTACACGGCAGCTATTTAATTCATTATATCGAGACGACGCATTTTCTGGTACAGCAGCGGCCGTGCAATTCCCAGCAATTCGGCAGCCTTCTTTTTATTCCCTTGCGTTACTTGAAGAGCATTCAAGATGATTTCTTTTTCACTTGCCGCCCTTGCCTCCTGAATACTTCTTCCTGCAGCCGCCTTTCCTTTATCTTGAATCTTCGGCAGCAGCCAGGCAAAGTGAACAGGCTCAAGTACGGTACAACTGCAAAGGTTCACAGCTCTTTCTACCGCATGCTCCAGTTCCCGGATATTGCCTGGCCATTCGTACTTCATAAGCAGCGCCATAGCCTCGGCATCTACCGTTACTGCGCCTAACCCCGCCTGATCTCCATATTTCTCGACAAACTTTTTTACGAGCAGGGGTATATCGGACCTTCGCTCCCTTAACGGTGCAACCTTAATAGGAATTACATTCAGACGGTAGAATAAATCAGCCCTAAACGTTCCCTGTTTGATCATATCCTCCAGATTGTCATTCGTAGCTGCAATAATTCTTACATTCACAGGAATTGGTCCCGCTCCCCCAATACGCTCGATCTCTTTTTCCTGCAAGACCCGAAGCAGCTTCGCCTGTGCCGCCATCGATAATTGACTTATCTCATCCAAAAAAAGTGTTCCCTTATCAGCCAGCTCGAATTTCCCTTTTTTTCCTGACCTCCGCGCTCCCGTAAAGGCCCCTTCGTCATAACCGAATAGCTCCGATTCAATGAGCTCCTGGGGAATGGCTGCGCAATTGAGCTTTACAAAAGGATAAATAGCCCGGCGGCTTTCCTGATGCAGCGCATGCGCAACCAACTCCTTGCCCGTACCGGTTTCTCCCTGAATCAAAACGGTAGCATTTGAACATGCAGCCTTTAATATTGCCGTTCGTATTTCAACAGCGGTTACACTTGAGCCGATTGTGTCGGCCAAAGAGTAGCGAACTCCCGCATATTTCTTTACTTTCTCTTTATAGTAGTCAACCTGGCTTTGCAGCTCTTGTATTGATTCAAAGAGCTTATCAACCCCTTCGAATACCTGATAAGACATGGCACCAATGAGGATTCCGTCCTTTATTAAGGGATATCGGTTGCATATCACAGTTTTTCCCTCATAATAAAAAACATCGCCTAATATTGGCTTACCTGATTCAACAACGACAGGGAGCTTACTAGTCGGGATCACATCCTTAACATAGCTGCCTACGACTTGCTGCGGATCAAACCCCCTCGACTTCGCGTAGGTTCCCTCAACAAAAACAATGCGCGATTGATGATCAACGACTACCATCCCTGCCATATGCGCAAAAACCTGTTGCATAATTTCGCTGTGTTTTGCCATTAGAAGCCCTCCCTGCAAAGTAAAAGTATGGGTTCGCAACATTCACTCGCCTGACTTTGTTATAGAATAACACATCCTTTTCATTATCGCAGCAGAAAATTCAGACAAACCTGAAACTAAAATAAGTTTGTAAAAAAAATCGCTCTGCTGCATTTTTACTACACGATCGTAAAAATGCAGCAAAAACACAAAACAAAAAGAGTTTGCAAATTCTGCAAACCCTCATCTTATCTAATTCATGACCAATATTTAATTGGTCGGGATATTCCTAAATGCTCTCTAATGTTTGCTTAGTCTTTTCAGTTATCACATTGCCCGTATTTAAGGTTCCTTTGGGTTCAATAAAAATTACATGCACTTCATCTGTTGCTATAGGAAGATGGTCAACGCCTTTGGGAATAACTATTAATTCGCCCTCGTCCAGCGAAATCTCGGTATCTCTAAATCTAATTAACAACTGACCTTTTACTACAAAAAACAATTCATCTTCATTTTCGTGATGATGCCAATCAAATTCCCCTTTTAGTTTTGCTAATTTAATATGGGAATCGTTTAACTCCCCAACTATTTTAGGACTCCAATACTCGTTAAACAGACTAAATTTTTGAGATAAATTAATTTTATTCAAAAGTATCACTCCTCGTTACTAATTAAATATTTTCAGTTCGGTAAAGCGGGTTTATTTCCTCTTTCGATCCTTAACCTGTCCAGTTCATACACACATTCTCTTAATTTGTCTACTCTATAATACCTTAGGGGACAACCCATGGGACAACTTAACATAAATAAAAAATACGCAAGTTCGCAAACCCGCGTATTTACTGTATTTAATTGGTCGGAGCGACATGAGTTGAACATGCGGCCTCTACCACCCCAAGGTAGCGCTCTACCAAACTGAGCTACGCCCCGACATTTTGCGGCTTTTGAGAGGCTGCTTTTCGCTGGCCCCCTCACCGACAAACATTATTTTACACTGTTTTATGTAGTCTGTCAAGGAATAAATTCAATAATTTCCGCACCAATTGTATCAATTTCCAGGACATGATAGACGGCCTTAGTGCCATGCTTTTCAAATGCATCAACCATTGCCTGACCGATTTCCTGATGGTTTTCAGTCGTATAGGCAATTAAGGACGGCCCAGCTCCACTGATTGTGACACCAAGCGCACCTTCCCTCGCAGCAGCTTCAAACACTGCTTCCATTCCGGGCACTAATTTTTCCCGGTATGGCTGATGCAGTTTGTCTTCAAGTGCATATTTCAGATACGAAAGTTCGCCTTTCGCTAACGCACCTACTAACAACGCCGCACGGCTGACGTTAAAGACTGCGTCCTTGAGAGGTACTGTTTTCGGTAAGACCTGGCGGGAAACTTTCGTTGACAAAGTAAACTCTGGTACAGCAACAACAAGGCCCAGCTTATCGGGGGGTAAGAACGACAGACATTTTGTACCGGCTGCATGCATAACACTCAAACAAATCCCGCCATAAATAGCAGGTGCTACATTATCAGGATGCCCTTCAATGGTAGTTGCCATCTCTAATAAAGTCTGCTTTGACAATCGATTACCAGTAACTGCATTAGCGGCCACAAGACCGGCTACAATGGCAGCAGCACTGCTGCCAAGGCCCCGGGCTAGAGGAATGTTATTCGTAAGCCGTATTTGAATACCTGTATCCAGTATCTGATGATAATCCAATACCAGCTTAACAGCCTGAAGAGCAATATTGCGATCATCATTAGGAATTTGGCTGCTGCCTTCACCATAAATCGCAATCGAGGTTTGCCCTTCAGCTGACAAAACCAATTCCATGGTATTATATATCGTACAAGACATACCAATAGCGTCGAATCCGGGACCACAATTAGCAGTCGTCCCAGGTACACGCACCGTCACCTTGGACATGCTATTTCCTCCGTATTATACAATTTCCTCTGCTTCCACTCTGATGACGCTGCGTACTTTTGTTACTACGGACATTCCATCGAGAGTGTTCATTGCAAGCTTAATGTTATCATTACTTACAGGGTAGGTAATGAGCACAATCTCTGCACAATTGTTTATTTTACGTTTTTGAATAACTGAGTGAAGGCTGACCTGCTGTGCTCCAAAAGCACCGGCAATCGCCGCAAATACACCCGGTTTATCTTCTACTAATAAGCGAATATAATAAGGTGATTCGGTTTTTCCTACCGGACACAATGGTTTACTTTCAAAACATGTACACAGTATACGACTGCTGACATGATGCTTAATGTCACGGGCAACATCGATAATGTCGGCAGTAACAGCGCTGGCAGTCGGCAGACCACCGGCCCCGCGGCCATAGAACATAGCTTCGCCAACAGCGTGGCCTTTTACATAAATTGCATTAAATACATCGCTTACGCCCGCCAGAGGATGACTGTTCGGTATAAAAGCGGGATGAACGCGAACTTCAATACCGTGTTCATTATCCTTAGCAACAGCAACAAGTTTGATTACATAACCCAATTCACGAGCATATTCAATGTCTTCTACTGAAATATTGGTAATGCCTTCGACGTACACGTCATCCAACGTAACACGGCTGCTAAAGGCTATTGACGATAAAATAGCAATTTTGCGGGCTGCATCCCATCCACCGACATCAGCCGTAGGGTCAGATTCAGCGTATCCCTTTGCCTGAGCTTGTGCCAAAACATCAGCATAACTCATTTTTTCATTTGTCATTTTTGTCAGCATGTAGTTGGTAGTACCATTAACGATTCCCATTACTTCCGTTATCTTATTTGCAGCAAGACACTGCTTTAACGGCCTAATAATCGGAATGCCGCCGCCAACGCTGGCTTCAAACAGCAAATCGACATGATTGTCTTCGGCTGCAGTAAACAACTCGCGGCCATATTTGGCAACCACATCTTTGTTAGCAGTTACGACATGCTTACCTGCATTGAGCGCCTGCAGAATATATTCTTTTGCAGGTTGCTCACCACCCATTACTTCTACTATAATATCTATGTCAGGATTCGCTAAAATTTCGTTAATATCGGTGGTAATTTTTGCATCGCCTGTATCAACAGCTCTTTGCTTATCTTTGTTACGCACCAAAATACTGCTGATTTTCAGCGGCAGCCCTACTTTTTGTGAAATATTAGCAGCATTTTCCTGCAGAATTTTTACTACTCCGCCACCGACAGTTCCCAAGCCTAGCAAGCCTATCTGAATAGCATTTTTCATGATATTCTCTCCCTTACGTTACGCCTGGCCTAAAACTTCAAGCCGCTTTACACCGTCTACCAGTCTCAGCTTGTCAAGCAATGCTTCCAGGTCAATGGCTAAGTCAGCCGTTTCCAGAGAAACAGTAGCATTTGCAACCCCCTGTAGTGGTATGCCCTGATTAATAGTAAGAACGCTGCCTTTTTCATTTGCAATTGTATTGAGTACACGCGATAAAACACCGGGCTTGTGTTCCAATAGCAGAGCAAGTGTGACAATTTTTTCTTTACTTGCTTCATAGAACGGGAATACATAATCTTTATATTTATAATAGGCACTACGACTTAATTCCATTTTTTCAACGGCATCATTAATAGTCCGGGCTTCGCCCCTCTTGAGTAATTCTTTTACTTTAATTGTTTTTTTGATCGCTTCCGGCAGAATTTCTTCACGCACAAGGTAAAAAACTGATTTTTGATTATTTATCATTTTAACCCCTCCCTCCAGTATTGTACTGGTGGATTATTATCTTTAGATAGAAGACATTATATCATTACTTTGCAACAGAAAACAAGCAAAAAAGCAAAAAAATAAGTCAGTCTGTTACAGACTGACTACTTTTGTCTAGAATATGATGCAAATTAAACCGCCACTGCCATCATTGACGACTTTTTGCAATGTTTCTCTCAGTTTATTTTGAGCGCTTTCAGGCATGCTGGTAATTTTGTTTTGGATACCTTCTCTTACCAATGAGTTTAATGATTTGCCAAACAGATTTGTGCGCCAAATTTTTTCCGGTTCTCCTTCAAATTCACGCATCAAATATTGAATTAATTCTTCACTTTGTTTTTCCGTGCCAATGATTGGCGAGATCTCCGCTTGAACATCTGTTCTTATGATGTGAAGCGATGGTGCCGATGCCCGGAGTTTCACACCAAAACGGTTGCCAGAGCGGATAATCTCCGGTTCTTCCAATACCATTTCATCGACTTGCGGTGTAACAACACCATATCCCGTAAGTTTTACCTGCTCTAAAGCCGGTGCAAGCTTATCGTACTCACGTTTGGCAACTGACAAATCCTGCATCAATCGCAGCAAATGGTGTTCGCCACTAATGGTAAAGCCGGTCAGTTCTTCCAGGACGGAGTAGAACAGATCGTTTCTTGTTGTCATTTCGATTACAGCAATGCCATTGCCTAAATCCATATCGTGAAGAATAACGTCAGCAACAAAATCGTAGCTCGACAAATCATCAATAGCGCGGTCAATATCCCGTAAGCGGCGTATATATTGTACTACTTCCTGCACTGCTCCATCAAATTTTTGCCGCAGCCAATGCTCGGTTTCGAGTTCCTCAACCCATTTCGGCAGAGAAATATTTACTTCTTTCACAGGGAATTCATACAGCACTTCCTGCAGGATCGCATATACATCATCATGGTTGAGTTGAGCGCAGTCAACGGGAATAACAGGTACATCGTAGTTATTTTCCATCTTTGCTACGAGCTCGCGAGTTTCCTTAGCCGTAGGCTGATTGGTGTTTAGAATGATCAGAAATGGCTTCTCTAGCTCTTTCAGCTCTTCAATCACTCTTTCTTCAGCTGGCAGATATTTTTCACGTGGCAGGTCAGTTACGGTGCCATCTGTGGTCACAACCAAACCAATCGTGGAGTGCTCAGCTATGACTTTGCGGGTTCCTACTTCAGCAGCTTCCTGGAACGGTATTTCATGGTCAAACCACGGCGTAAGCACCATACGGGGACCATCATCTTCCGCATACCCCAGAGCACCTTCCACACTGTAGCCAACGCAGTCTACAACACGTACCCTCACGGCAACATTTTCTTTTACACTGATTTCAACAGCTTCATTGGGAATAAACTTAGGCTCGGTGGTCATAATTGTCTTGCCTGCACCACTTTGCGGCAGTTCGTCTTTTGCTCTTTCTTTTTCATAAGGATCTGTAATGTTGGGTAACACCATTGTTTCCATGAACCGTTTAATAAAGGTTGACTTTCCTGTACGTACCGGCCCTACGACTCCAATATAGACATCGCCGCCTGTCCGTTCGGCAATATCACGAAACAGATCAAATTTTTCCATACATTTTCCCTCCTATATATGCTGAATGCCTAAATTATAAGAGCGTGGCGCTCAAAATTTGATCCATCCCTCCCTTGTATTAAACTGAACAAGTTAGTTAGCTGTAATTTAAAATTGCAAGAATATCCAAATTAAGCATTATAAATATATTGACATGCCGCTGATAATAGTACTAAAAAAGAGTACAGAAAATCCAAAATGGATTTTCTGTACTCTTTTTATTATTTTCCCTTATTTAAAAGCAATCACGCCATTCAGCGCGACCTCTTCCACCTCGTGGGTTTTCCCTCTGGTCATTAACTCTAATACGGCAGTTTTCGGGGATTTACCCTCATATAACACTTGATAAATTTGTTCAGTAATGGGCATTTCAATTTTATAGGTACGTGAAAGTTCATAAGCGGCTCCTGTTGCCCGAATTCCTTCCACAACCATATTCGTCTGCTGCTGTATTTGTTCTGCCGTTTTTCCTTCGGCTAATAGTATGCCTGCCCGCCGGTTTCTGCTATGCCGGCTTGTACAAGTCACCATTAGATCACCAACTCCTGCTAACCCGGCAAACGTCAGCGGATTAGCCCCTAACGCCAGCCCCAGGCGAGCAATCTCTGCCAGCCCCCGGGTCATCAGCGCAGCTTTGGTATTATCTCCAAAACCTAAGCCTTCAGCAGCTCCGGCACCTAAAGCAATAATATTTTTTAACGCACCGCCTAATTCAACACCAACAATATCAGGATTCGTGTAGACACGGAAAAAGGGCAGCATAAAGGCATCCTGCACTGCTTCGGCTACATGTAAGGCTGTCGCAGCTACAACAGAAGCTGTGGGCTGCTGACGGCCAACCTCTTCCGCATGATTAGGACCGGACAATGCTGCCACCTGATCGGCTGCCTGCGGTATCTCTTCGGCAATGACCTGTGACATCCGCTTATAGGTACCAGTCTCTAATCCCTTGGCAGCGGTTACAAGAATGGCATCACTTTTGACATACGGGCAAATTTTTTGCGCCGTTTCCCGAATGGCATGTGAAGGAGTCGTAAGTAAAATAAGTTCAGCTCCGGACACAGCTTGTTCTATATCAGAAGTACATATTAACTTCTCCGGCAGATAAACATCTGGCAGATAAGCACTGTTTTGCCTTGTTTGCTGAATTGTTTCCGTTAGCTCGCTGCTGCGGGCCCATAAAAAAACATCGCTATGCTTGAGCGCGAGCTGACTGGCCAAAGCAGTTCCCCAACTGCCTGCGCCTATAACAGAAATCTTCATATTGCAATCACTTCTCCTTGGTGCTATCGGCGCTTGATCCTCCTGCTTTAATTTTTAACTCTTCCCCTTTTAACAAGCGTTCAATATTAGGCTTATGACGAAGAATAACAAATAAAGCGGCAACAATACCGAATAGTAGTATTTCTATACTCTCGTTAAAAAACCACATGGACAGCGGAACTAAGACAGCTGCCACAATAGACCCCAATGAAACATAGCGTGTAGTATAAACAATCAGTGCCCATACAATAAATACAATAGCAGTAACCTTTGGCACCAAAACAGCAATCACGCCCAAACCGGTAGCCACACCCCGGCCACCTTTGAACTTTAAAAATACCGACCAGTTATGGCCTGCCATAGCAGCAATACCACCGGCTAATAAAGCGATTGTATTGCCATCAAGCCACTGTCCCATCATAACGCCGGCTACGCCTTTAAGCGCATCGGTAATAAACACCCAGAACGCAGGCCAGGGCCCAAGAACGCGATAAGCGTTAGTGGCCCCGATATTCTTACTGCCAAATTGCCGGATGTCTACACCGCACATAAATTTACCGACGATTAGTCCGTTAGGGATCGAGCCTATTAAATAGGCAATTAATATTGTAAGCCCCAAGGACATGCTAATCCTCCTTTTCCTTACGCCCGCGAACAATAAGCTTTAAAGGAGTTCCTTCAAAGCCGAAGGCTTCCCGCAGCTTGTTCTCAAGAAAGCGTAAATAAGAAAAATGCATAATTTCAGGATCATTCACAAAAAAGATAAACGTTGGCGGTTTTACGTCAGCTTGCGTTGTATAGTAAATTTTGAGTCTCTTGCCAGCACTGGAAGGCGGCGGATTAATCGACTGAGCATCTTCCAATACCTGATTTAAAACGCTCGTCGATACTCGCATAGCATGCTGATCAGCAACGAACTTCACTAGTTCAGAAACACGCTGCACTCTTTGTTTCGTTAATGCAGAAGCAAACAGTACTGGCGCATATTGTAAAAAGCCCAGCTCTTCGCGAATAATATCGGTGTATCGAATGGATGTCTTACTATCTTTTTCTACAAGATCCCATTTGTTAACAACAATAATTGTGCCTTTTCCAGCTTCATGGGCATAGCCGACAATCTTTTTGTCCTGTTCAGTTACGCCATCAACCGCGTCAATGACCATCAAAACAACATCGGCACGGTCAATAGCCCGCAGCGACCGGATAACGCTGTACCGTTCCACCGGAAGTTCTATTTTGGCTTTACGCCGCATGCCGGCGGTATCAATTAAGACAAAAGAAGTATCATCACGAACGAATCTTGTATCAATAGCATCACGGGTTGTCCCGGCAATATCACTGACAATGACCCGCTCTTCACCTAAAAGTGCATTAACCAGAGAAGATTTCCCTACGTTCGGCCGTCCAATAACGGCTACCCGAATTTCATCATTATTGTTATCAGCCGTGTTTTCTTTGGGCATGTTCTGAATAACAAGATCCAGTAAATCGCCCATATTAAGAAGGTTAACAGCCGATATACCAATCGGATCACCTAGCCCCAAGTTATAGAACTCATAAATATCATGTTCATTTTTTAAACTGTCAATTTTATTGACAACTAAAATAACCGGCTTCCCTGCCCCCCGCAAAATTGCAGCTACTTCTTCATCACCAGTTGTTATCCCCGTTTTTCCGTCAACGACGAAGAGAATAACGTCTGCTTCCTGAATTGCCAGTCTAGCCTGGTGGCGCATAGAGGTCATAATGTGGTCATCGCCAGTCTCAAATTCAATACCGCCTGTATCGACAAGCGTGAATTCCTGGTCAAGCCACTCGGCATCAATATAAATACGATCTCGTGTAACACCGGGGATATCTTCTACAATAGAAACTTTTTTCTTAGCTATGCTGTTAAATAGGGTAGATTTGCCGACATTGGGACGTCCAACAACGGCTACAAGCGGTTTACTCATTTTTTATCACCTTTGCACATACATAATCACTGATCCTTCCCTTACGGGATTGTTTGAGTCTTAGCCAGTACCTCGTCAGCTCTAATCCAGTGAATACTGATGGTATATCCTACTGTTTTAAAGCTGACGAGATACTAATATAGTTTTTCCGTGGTACTAACCTGTATATACTACTCATCATTTGGGCTTTCCGAATCGCATTGCCGCCATTCTATATCAAGCTGCAATAACTCCTGTGCAAAACAAGCTTTTTGCACAGGCACACGACCATTTGTTCCTATCGGCAGGTGCTTTCTAATCCAATTCCTTCCCTTTCTACATATTCCCGTTACTCTCTAATTTTTCCTGCAAATAAAGAAAAAGAGTGATAAAACATCACTCTAAACGATTTTTAACGCTGTTAACTAGTTTGACAAATTCCGGATACTGACGCTGCATACCCCAAATCGTCAGTGAACGCCCCACTTTAGTAAAGCTGTATCTTTTAGATAATAAACCGCCACATTTTGTAGAAAAGTTAATTAAAGGAAACGCATCTTGCAAAATGAACGAAGAATCCTGTAGACCTGCTATCTTGAGTAAGCTTTGGATTGTACAGGTAATTTTTTCGCGCTGATTCCACATTCCCATAAAATAAACGGAATTATTTTTTTCATCACAACCCATTAAATAGGGACGGCCAATCAACGCAGGAGATGTCCTATCATAATAAGGCATGCTTATAAACTCGGCTGAAGTTGGCACCCGGTCAGAGGGCAATATACCACAATGGATAGCAGACGCCACTACGGAAGCATGCGCACCTGCGAAGCAATAATAGACAATATTCATGCCTCATCTCCCATCACCTGTGATATTGAGTTTGACAACTGAGCGCAGTTCTTCCTTTACCCATTCGTCTTTGCACAACTGCGGGCAAAAACGTACCGCCATATGTTTAAGGTAGTTGCTGCCTGCAGAGTAATTACGCTCTAGGGATTGATCGACATTAATTAACTCCACATCTAAATCAAATATTTCCGCCATACCTTCAATAGCCCGACTATAAATATCGCTATGCTTACCACACGCGAGTGAACATACTGTATTTCCGTCAGGATCAATTCCGACGACAGATAACGGCACTGGCACACCTTCTGCATACAAATCGTGCCTTGATCCAATCTGCTGATTCAGATGCATCTGGCAGGCTGCAAACGGTAGATGGCCTCGTCTGCCTTGATATACAATAATCACGTTATTCTTGATCTTCGCGTTTTTTCGTATCTTTTGACTTTTCTTCATCAGACTGTCGTTTTTTCGGAGCAAGGAAGTTTGCAAATTCGGTAGACGTAAATTGTTTAATTTTAGCTCCCGCTTCCTTTAGACTTCCTGTGCTTAAGAACATAAAGGCCGCAACACCTACTACCAGCAAGCCCACAATCCAGCCAATAGATTTTGTGGCGCCTGATGGACCAGTAGCTGCAGTACCTACATCAGCTGCACCATTTTGTGCGGTCGGTGCCGCAGAACTTGTTCCCAATACAGTCGGAATTACATCTGCAAATAATGCCACCCCCCGCTCTGCTGAAGCCCGGTCATTCGTATGAGCCCCTACCTCCAGCAGCATAGACCGCGGATGTAAGTCCTGATTATAATCACCGCCCTTGGCAAAAAAGATTCCTTTTACCAGGCCAGGATGCTGCTTATCTGAGGCAGCTTTGATCTGCAAGGCATAATCTTCAATTTGCTTGCCTGTTGGGCCGTATTTTCCTACGACCAGTTGGACCTTTGATACATCTTGACCGTTAACAGTCCCTTTATATACCTGCGGCGGCACGGCATCACGATGGACATCAAAAATCGCTGCAGGCTGCTGTTTTAATAAGTCAACAACGGTTCTCCGGGACCGCTCATAAGCCATATCGTCATGGGGATCATGCTTGGCCTGTGAGTGGATAACTTCCAATCCTTTTGACTGAAGCGCCGTAGTAAAGGCATTGCCTACTTTATAGATGCCCCCGGCACCGAGGATACTTTCTTTGCCATCAGTAGGAACATACGATTCATCAGAGTGTGTATGATAGACCGCGACTTTTCCTCCTTGCGCTTTTGCTACTCGCGTCTTGAGTAATCCTGAGAATAGTCCCGGCTCACTTTCACTGGGTGGCAGATATTGGCTTAAATTGACTTCACCGATTTTTTTAGCATGAGCAATATCGCCCTCAATGGATGTCACTTCATACCGGATGTTTTTATCTGTAAGAAATTGATCACCTACTCTTACACTCCAGCCGGTTATATAAACAGTCACACCATTTTCATCGACTATCGTAAAATATTTGCCGTCATTTTGTTCTTGCGCACAAGCAGCGCCTGCAAAAAGACTGAACAAAACAGTTAATAAAAGAGCGACTACTATGCGCTTATTCATTTTTTTCACCTTTGCTTTTCGCAGCCTTTTCGAGCTCACTTTCGCTGTTAGAAGAGGTTTTTTGCTTGCGATTTTCTGCTAATTCTTCACTAAACTCGTATAAGCCTTCCGGGCGGTTAGGACCGAGCACTGGCCCGCCTTGCAGCTTTTCCCTTGTTTCGCCCACTAATTCGGCAATCATAACCGCAACAATACCGGCAATGATTACGACATCAAAAGCACCAGCTCCACCAATATCGGTTCGTCCGGGAATTCCGGCATTCATTAACGTGATCATATGAACAATATCACTGAGTACAATACCCAATACGCCACCAATAAAAGCACTGCGACGAGAACGTCCCGCCAAGTAGGCAATTAAGCCTGCAGATAATCCATAAAGCAGCTTAGGATCTAAAAACATGTTTTCCGGCTCATAAGGCAGATAACGCGAGCCCAGCCATACGGCTGCAGCTACCAAAACAGCCGCCAAAATTGCCCGGACACGTTCTGCTGTTTCATCGGCTTTAGCAATCAGCCAAAGTGACAACAGTACGGGTAATAGCGCACCGCCTACATTAATACTTACTTCCACCGGGCTGCTCATGAGCGGAATGTCAACAAAACTCCCCACAACAATAGCTGCAATGAAAAGCAAGGCTTGTTTGTCTGTTAATCGCATTCTGTCTAAAATACGCTGGGCAATACCAAAATAAACTAGTACACCTACTACTAATAAAACAATCATTCCCACCGGCATACTCATAAGATTGTCACCTCTTAAATTCGTTAGGTTGCTACCTTTCTTGGTTTATCTTGCCCTGAGAAACAAAAATAATGCAAAAAGCATGGTTATTCAACCATGCTTTTTGCGAGTCGCATATTGTGTTGTATCAATTCTTCGATTCATAAGCCATTCACGGCTTAAGCCGGTAATCTGGAAAGGCACCGTCAGTAAATCCTTCGTTTCTTTCGCACCAACTAACATCATGTAACGCCTGCCGGTGTGAAGAAATTCATCAAACCATTCAGCAGCATGTGCGACTCCGTGTTCACTAATAATACGTAAGATAGGAGCAGCCATCGCTACCGCGCTGCCACCAAAAGCCATGGATTTTATCATATCCAGCGGAGTACGAACTCCTCCTGATACAATCAGTTGGACAGATGGCGGAAGAATAGATAGTACTTCTAACGCACTTATCGTTGTTGGTATTCCCCAACTCAGCAATTCATCCGGCAGCTGTGCCTGACTGCGGGCTGCTTCAATTGCCAGAAAGTTAGTTCCGCCCATACCGCCTACATCAATTGCTCTAATCCCGGTATCAGCAAGATCTGCTGCAGCTTCCCTGGCGATACCACAACCAACTTCTTTGACAAATACCGGTACATGAACTTCACTGACAATCCGGGCAATATTATCCAGATAACCGCGAAAATCACGGTCTCCTTCTGCCATAATAATTTCCTGAGCAGCATTTAAATGAATTTGAATGGCATCAGCACCAATCATATCAACGGCAATGCGGGCTTGCTCACTGCTGGCATGGGCACCCAGATTAGCAATGATGATTCCATCAGGGTTTTCGCGCCTGACGATTTGATAGGATTCCCAAACCGTGCTGTTTTCTAACGCGGAATACTGAGAACCTACTGCCATTGCCGATCCGGTCAATTTAGCAAACTGAGCCAGCTTGCAGTTAACCGCAGTCACATCTACCGCCCCACCGGTAATTGCATTAATTATAACAGGGTGAGTAAGAGTCAAGTCAGCCAAGGAGGTGGCAAGCGTAATATCCTCCCAGGCAATATTAGGCAGACTATTGTGGATGAGCGTAATATCGGCAAAACCGGTCGTACCAGGTCCGTCAGCCAATTGTAATGTTTGATGTATATGGTCTAATTTCCGGGATTGACGCAACCCTTTCAGCTCCTTACTGTTTACGACCGAACAAGTGGCCAAGCTTATCTCCAATAGTAGTCCCACTGCCCGACTGTATCCCTAAATAGTCCTGGTATTCAGCCCGCTCTGCTTCTTCCAGCGCTTTTACCAGACTGAGTGAGATACGTTTATTGTCTTTATCTATTCCAAGTATCTTAACGTTAATTTCCTGACCAGCCTGGACAACTTCTTCAGCCGTGGCTACTCGTCGATCTGCCAGTTCTGATAAATGGACCAATCCCTCTACTCCATTTGCGAGTTTGACAAAGGCCCCAAATTTTGTTGTTTTAACTACCGTGCCGGCTACGATTTGTCCTTCTGAAAAGCTTTTAATCTGTTCCAGCCAGGGATCCTGCTGAATTTGTTTCAAGCTTAGCGATATTTTTTTCAGTTGAGGATCAAGTTTCAAAACAAACACTTCAATTTTATCATCAATCTGCAAAATTTCTGACGGTGTTTTCACACGCTGCCATGCCAAATCAGAAATATGAATTAAACCTTCAACGCCACCGATGTCAACAAAAGCGCCAAAATCGACTAGCCTGCGCACTACGCCCGGAACTACATCACCTACTTTGAGCTTAGCAAAAATCGCTTGTTCTTTCTTTTGCTGTTCCTCTTGCAGAACTTTGCGGTGCGACAGAACAACCCGCTGCTTCTGCTCATCCAGTTCTATTGGTATCACTGTCAGTGTCTGTCCAATAAAACTGGCCAGATCATCAACAAACCGCAAAGCCGCCTGCGATGCCGGTATAAAACCGCGAATGCCATTGATCGAAACAACTAGCCCACCTTTGACAACTTCAGTCACTTTACACTCAAGTGTAGTTTCCTCTTTTGCAGCTGCTTCCAGCTTACTCCAGGTAATGATTTTATCGGCTTGTACTTTAGACAGGCGTACGGTATCATCTGCACTTTCGGTATCCAAGACATAAACATCAATTTCCTGATCTTTAGTTACAATTTCAGCTGCATTGGCCGGTACCGGATAAGCTAATTCACTTAATGCAATTATCCCCTCCGCTTTATAGCCAATATCAACGTAAACTTCATCCTGACGGACACTAACTATCTTCCCCTTAATGATACTGCCTTTTGTAAGCTGATTGACGGAATCGGTTAATGACTGATTAAACTGCTCCATTCGATGAACAACCTCCTCTATAATCCACTCTGGTGTAGAAGCGCCGGCTGAAATACCAACATGCACGGCGTTGCTAAACCATTCCGGTTTTAATTCGTCTGCTGTTTCAATATGATATACCGGACAGCCTGATTGCCGGCAAACCTCGGCTAATCTAGCAGTATTAGCACTGTTTTTGCCGCCTATAATCACCATGCTATCCATTTTCACGGCTAGTGCCGCAGCAGCTTGCTGGCGCAGATCAGTTGCCGTACAAATTGTTCTTTTAACCTGCATATCTGTGCATTTTTGTTTGACGATTGCCAGTATTTGTTCGAACAGCTCACCGGAGAATGTCGTCTGTACAACAACACCCAGGCGCTGCTGAAAGGGGAGCCGCTCGGCATCGTCTATTGACTCAACAATCACTGCCTGTTCATGAGTCCAGGAAACAATACTCTTTACTTCCGGATGATCCCGTTCACCTATTATAATAACAGGATACCCTTCTTTCATTAGCTCATAAGCAGCTTGCTGCGCTTTTTTCACATGGGGGCAGGTAGCATCGACTACTGTCAGATTTTTAGCTTCGGCATCCTGATAAATTTGTGGACCCACACCGTGAGAGCGTATAATGACAGTACCTTCAGCTATTTCATCAAGGTCCTTAGCCGGAGATACCCCTTTTTTTGCTAATTCGCTAACCATTTGAGGGTTATGTATGATTGGTCCTAACGTATGTGCCTTCCCACCTGAGTCAATACACCTTTCTACTGTTTCAATGGCGCGTTTTACCCCGTAGCAAAAGCCCCGATGTTCAGCCAAATGTATTTGCATAACGGGCCTCCTATTTCTCAATATGGTATGCTATTCGCTGACAAGCTTGTAATTCCTCTTAAATTGCACTAAAAAGGAGAGAAGCTCTGTGCTTCTCTCCCTATTCTGCTCAACTATTAGCTTGGTATATTAGGTTTTGTATCATTATATACACATACATGCTGAATTTCAGTATTCATTCCCTCAGGCTTATCTTTTTTCAGCAATTGGTTCCACGCTCTAAACGAATCAAGCAGCGTAATGATGACAAGCACAATTAATACGATGCTAACAGTACCGTTAATATTGCCTAACATGTCACCCCGCCGGTAGAACATCCCCACATTGAGAATGCCGGCTGTAATTACAGTTACTGCCAGAAATGCAAGCGGAGCTGCTGTTACCCAAGCATACGATTTTTTAGGAGCTACTTTCAGGATAATCGTCGTACCTAATGCTAAGGCGATAACTGACAGTAATTGATTGGCGACTCCAAACAGCGGCCAAATACTTGCTACGTCACCGCTGTAAAGCAAATATCCCCAGGCAAACGTAACAAGAGCGCTGGTAAAGAGAATTCCCGGCCACCAATTGGTCTGTTTTAACGGTGCATAGACATAGGTACCCAGTATATCCTGAAGAATGTAGCGTGCAACGCGGGTACCGGCATCAATTGTAGTCAAGATGAACAATGCTTCAAACATAATGGCAAACTGGTACCAGTAGCTCATCAGATGAGACATCCCGCCAATACTGGAAAAGATATGCGCCATGCCAACAGCTAAAGAAACGGCACCGCCCGGACGATGGGCTACATCCATACCGACGAGGGCTGAAAGCTGATTCAATTCAACGATTGGCATATTAAGTTTGGCAAAAGCTGCTGCAGGAGTATTAATTGCGAAGAAATCACCAGGCAGCAGCACAACAGCTGATATTAAAGCCATGACAGCAACAAAACCTTCTGTAAGCATTCCGCCATAGGCGATAAGCCTGGCCTGGCTTTCCAGTTCCAGCATTTTCGGTGTGGTTCCTGAGCTAATCAGAGAATGAAAACCGGAAATAGCACCACAGGCAATGGTAATAAAGACATAGGGCCACCAGGGTCCTGGAATAATCGGTCCTCCATTCATAAACTGTGTCATGTTGGCATTAACTGCCGGCTGAACGATAACAATGCCCAGCGCTAATGCAAGGACAGTTCCAATTTTCATATAAGAACTGAGATAGTCACGGGGAGCCAGCAATAACCATACTGGTAAAACGGCAGCCATAAACCCGTATAGCGGAAGAGCAATCGATAATTGTTCTTTTGTTAGCGTAAATATGCCTGCAAAAGAAGAATTCGGAATGTAATTCCCGGTTATAACAGCAAGCATTACGAGGATAAACCCGACGATGGAGCCTGAGCGAATTGAGCCGGGAGAAATTTTAAACATATAAAGACCAATGACAATTGCAATAGGAATCGTCATGAATATAGTATACACACCCCACGAATTCTTAAAGAGTGCATTTACTACTACTATTGCCAAGCCGGCAAGAGCAACAATAATAATAAATAATATAGACAGCGATGTGGTAATGCCTGTTAATGTACCTACTTCCCGACGGGCAATGACCGCCAGGGACTGACCATTATGCCGAACGGACGCAAAAAGGATAATAAAATCATGTACGGCTCCGGCAAAAACAGAGCCAAGCAAAATCCACACAAAACCAGGTCCCCAGCCATACTGGGCAGCTAATACCGGACCGACCAGCGGGCCTGCTCCGGCTATTGCCGCAAAGTGATGGCCAAATAAAACCCATTTATTCGTCGGAACAAATTCCCGGCCATCTTCACAACGATAAGCAGGCGTAGTATATGAATCATTAAGTGCCAGCACTTTTGCCGCGATAAAAGCTGAATAATACCGGTAGGCCAATAAGAATACACAGACTGCAGTGATAAGCAACCAAATTGAATTCACTTCATCGTCCCCTTTCGGTGATAATCTACTTAGCACTAAATACCACGACTAACATTTCACCTCTCTTTTAATATTTTTCATACTATTCTCACTTTTCAGTATATCTTTTT
This sequence comes from Anaerospora sp., assembly GCF_032013335.1. Taxonomy (NCBI): domain Bacteria; kingdom Bacillati; phylum Bacillota; class Negativicutes; order Selenomonadales; family Sporomusaceae; genus Anaerospora; species Anaerospora sp. The sequence goes on from NZ_DALZUO010000004.1 coordinate 130,717, forward strand.
TCACTTAGATAAACAATATGCAAAATAAAAAACAGCGGCATTTCCATACCGCTGTTGGTCTTATTTCCCAGTCTAATTATTTATAATGGCGTTGATTATCTTTTAATAACGCATCAATCTCTTGCATAATGAGATTACTTAACTCGGCAATGTCCTCTTTTGTTGCTTTTCCCTTGGCAACAGGTATTGGTTTAGCAAAATGAACTTCAAAACGGGGAAACCAACACGTTGCACTCAGCACTTTATTTGTGCCAATGATAGCTGTCGGAATAACGGGGGCTCCGGTTTTAATTGCAATCATCGCTAAGCCCTGTTCGGGTTCACCTAACATTCCGTTTTTGCTGCGCGTTCCTTCCGGAAATAAGCCTAATATATTTCCGCCCTCTAACAAATTTATTGCGGTGCGAATTGCGTTGCGATCTGCTGCACCCCGCTTAACCGGGAATGCACCCAACGTACTAATAATACTCTTAAGCACTGCATTTTTGAATAACTCTTCTTTTGCCATAAAATGCATCTGCCGGGGAATTGCAGTACCAATAAGCGGAGGATCCCAATTGCTAATATGATTTGCGGCAATGATTGCAGCTCCACCAACGGGAATATTTTCAATTCCAACAATTCGCCAGCGAAAAAAAACAATGAAAACGAATCGAAATAATGCCCGAACGACGTTATACACTTCTACCCCTCTCCTCACATAGTCTAAGAATCTCGTTAACAGCGCCCTCAATGGATAACTTCGTTGTATCTAGTAAAATTGCATCTTTGGCCTGTACAAGAGGTGCAACTGCTCTTTCTGAGTCAGTTTTATCACGGCTGGCAATCTCCTCCTGTAACGCATTTAAGTCAACAAGAACTCCCTTGTCTCCTAATTCACGCCATCTTCTTCTGGCACGCTCATCAATCGATGCTGTTAAAAATATTTTCAGGTCTGCATTAGGCAAAACATGAGTGCCAATATCACGTCCGTCCATAACGACTCCGCCACTCTGCGCCATCTGCCGCTGCAAGGTAAGCATAGCAGTTCGCACTACGACCAGTTTAGCTACTTCAGAAACTACCCGGGAAACTTCAGGAAGCCGAATCTCTTCCGTTATATCCACCTGGTTAGCAGTAACCTGCATCTTGCCGTTGACGTACCGCAGCCCAATTTGAATGGTAGATACTATTTTTTGAATAGCATCAGCATCGCCAAAGTCAACATCGTGCTGCATAACTTGCCAGGTTACAGCCCGGTACATCGCTCCCGTATCAATATATGTATAGCCTAACCGCTGGGCAACAATCTGGGCGACAGTACTTTTCCCTGCACCAGCTGGTCCGTCGATCGCAATAATTAATTTTTTCATTCGGTCCTCCGGTTCTTCTAATATCCTTCAGTTAGATCTGTCTGTTTGACACATTTGCCAAAAGCCGCAGCTCATCCATTAAAGATGCAAAGCGTTTTGGCGTCAGTGACTGCGGTCCATCGGACAAGGCTTTAGCCGGGCAGGGATGTACTTCTATTACTAGTCCATCAGCTCCAGCCGCAATTGCAGCCTTGGACATCGGTCCTACCAGACTCCATTGGCCTGTCCCATGACTCGGATCAACAATGACGGGCAAATGGCTTAACTCTTTTGCAAGGGCCATTGCATTCAAGTCCAGAGTATTACGCGTATAGGGTTCAAAAGTACGTATACCCCGTTCACACAAAACAATTTGCGAATTGCCGCCTGCCAGTACGTATTCTGCAGCTAATAACCATTCTTCAATCGTTGATGCAGGTCCTCTTTTCAGCAAAACCGGTTTATTACTTTGTGCCACTTCTTTAAGAAGTGCAAAGTTTTGCATATTACGGGCACCAATCTGCAATATGTCAACTGATTGGCAAAAGACCTCCACTAAACGTGGATCAGTTACTTCCGAAACAACAGGTATATCCAATTCCCTGCTAACCGCCTGCAATATGCCAAGACCCTCCCGTTCCAGCCCCTGAAAGCTGTAAGGTGAGGTACGCGGCTTATAAGTACCTGCTCTTAAGATACATGCTCCGGCTTTTTTGACTGCAGCAGCAGTTTCGTATAGTTGTTCATAGCTCTCAATTGCACAAGGACCAGCAATGATAGGAATAGATGTACTGCCAAAGGCTGCGTTGCGTACGGAAATAACGCTTGTTTGAGCGCGAAATTGACGGCTGACAAGTTTATATGGAGTTGTAATGAAAAGAACGCTCTCAACCCCTGGCAAACCGTTAAAATGCTGCCTATTCTGCTGCAGCTCCTCACCCTCTGCTGTAATGATCGTCCGGTCAAAACATTCGATGATATGCCCTTCTATGCCTAAGCACCGGAGTTCCTCGATCACTTGCTTGATTTGTTGGTCTGTCGCAGCATGCATGACAATGATCATATAAATCCTTTCAACCCTGGCAACCAGGCATACTAAAATATTCCGTATTATTTCTTATATTCCTTTGCCAGGTACAGTTTTTACTTAAACTTAATTTTTCCAATTGTACCGATATTGTTTTTTGTTTCAATAACTAAACCATCAACCGGCGCAGCCATGCTGCCGCCAGAGACAGTGACCACAAACTGAGCAGGAGCTTTAAGCTCAGCACAGTCAATTTCAACATAATCGCCATCATAAACCGTTAAATTAACCTCACCACGCGAGAAATCACTCATTTTCTCCCCGTTAATTGTGGCGAAAGCGCGTGCATCACCAGCAGGCTTAATCATTCTAACAATCAAATTGCGGCTTTCACGGAAACTTGGTATTTGCTTACTTACTACCGTACGTTCTGAGATAGTTAGTGAATTACTTGCATACAGATTAGAATCAAGAGATACTTTCTCTCCTTCCAGCCTGTCCACTCTAGACAGGTAGTGACGTGCCTCTTCTTTAAACATAGCCATTTGGGTTAACAGCAACGTACAAACGCCTAATAAAACGAAACGAATTAGCCACTTTTCTCCCCATTCCGATCCTTTATGCATGTATTCACCTTCTTACTTATTGTTTAATTATTTCATTCCGAAGTTGCCTTGCCTGCAGCATAGCCGGTAGAAAAAGCAGCTTGCAGATTATAACCGCCGGTATAACCGTCAATATCAATTACTTCACCAGCGAAATAAAGATTTTTGACAAGCTTCGACTCCATTGTAGCAGGATTAATTTCCTTTGTACTCACTCCGCCTGCCGTAACAATAGCCTCGCTGACCGGCCGGGTCCGTGTAATAGTAAAAGCGAAATGTTGCAGCTGCTTTAACAACCTGGCCCGTTCTACTTTAGTAATTTGATTAACAAATTTATCAGGATCAAGAAAGGCTAAATCAATGACAACAGGGATCATTTTGGCGGGCAGCAGTTCATTGAGGCTGTTTTTTATCTGCTTGCGGCTAAACTTCTCCCAATCTCTTTGTATCCGCTTATCGAGCACCTCTTCACTTAAAGCCGGTTTGAGATTGATTTCCAGCGTCACTTCTTTTTTGCCTGCATTAAGGGCTTCGGCCACTACTTTACTCAAAGACAAAATAATGGGCCCTGATAAGCCATAATGGGTAAATAGCATTTCGCCAAAATCATCAGCTTGCTTTTTACCATCAGCAATAACAGTCGCAGTTACATTTTTGAGGGATAGCCCTTGCAATTCTTTTATCCAGTCTTCAGCAACTTCCAAAGGAACTAAAGATGGTTTAAGCGGAGTAATAGCATGTCCCAATTCCTTGGCCATTTTATATCCGTCTCCGCTTGAGCCTGTCCCCGGGTAGGATGCTCCGCCGGTGGCTAAAATGACAGCATCAGCTGGATACTGCTTTTGATCGGTAGTCACGCCTGTTACTTGACCGTCTTCGACGAGGATTTTTCTAACTGTCTGGTTAGTAAGGACTTCTACCTTTTTTTCAGCCAGTGCATCAACAAAAGCATCAATAACATCTTTTGCCTTATCACTAACCGGAAACACTCGCCCGCCCCGTTCAACTTTCGTCTTAACTCCCCAATGCTCAATAAATTCAACCATATCGGTATTGCTAAATTCCCGAAACGCACTATGTAAAAACCGTCCATTGCCGGGCATATTTTTTATCAATTGCTGCACGTCACAAGCATTTGTAATATTGCAGCGTCCCTTACCGGTAATCAGTACTTTGCGGCCCAGTGACGACATTTTTTCCAGCAGTATTACATGCCCGCCAGTTTCGGCAGCTTTAACTGCGGCCATCATACCTGCTGCACCGCCGCCTACAATAATTATATTTTTCATTTCATCACCTAATATCCTCATATGAATTGCATCTTTGTTAGTGCCTTGCCAAAGTTAAATCTTAGCTTAGCCAGCGTATCTTTTTCCGCACTGCTGCGTTGGCGTCGCCTTACATATTCCCGATATGCGCGGACTCCTCCGCCTTGCATTGCAAAAAAATCTACACTGTCTAATTCTAATTCACAACTTTGTCAAGACACTAGTATTCGCAGAAAAAGCCCTCATCTCCGGTGAGAATAAGGGCTTACAAGAAAAAGTTATTTTTTTAGGGCAATATTTCGCAGGTTCTCAACTTCCGCCGGTTCTAAGTGGCGATAAGCACCTCGCCGCAACCCAATTAGAGTCAAAAATGCAAACTTAATACGCTTCAATTGACGCACAGGGTGACCAATGGCTTCAAACATCCGGCGAACTTGACGGTTGCGCCCTTCAAAAATGACAATCTCAACGGTTGTAAGATCTTTTTCTCGCTCATAATCAATCGTATTTACTCTAGCTGGCGCTGTAAGCCCATCTTCCAGCTTAATACCGGTACGCAGGCGGTCAAGCTTTTCTTCCGGTGGCTTGCCGAGCACTTTAGCACGATATGTCTTAGCTATTTCATGGCTGGGATGGGTGAGCGCATGGGTAAGCTCTCCATCATTTGTCATAATCAGCAAGCCTTCCGTATTGTAGTCCAAACGGCCTACAGGATAAATTCGCTCTCTAATATCCGGGAACAAACTGGCAACAGTCTTCCGGCCCTCAGGGTCGTGCAGCGTCGTTACAATACCCCGGGGCTTATTCAGGAGAATATATACCGGTTTTTCACTGCGAATGAGTTTATTATCTACGGCAACCTTATCCCGGGTTGGTTCAACTTTCGTGCCTAGCTCTGTTACTACAACACCATTTACTTTAACCCGGCCAGCTTTAATTAATTCTTCAGAGTCTCTCCGGGAAGCAATTCCCGCCTGACTAATAACTTTCTGTAAACGTTCCGGCATACTGAATCCCCTAACTTTCAATTAATCACAAATAAATTCGGTAAAGTCAGTCTGTACTTTACAAGTTTTAACCCGTTTATTATCGCGGGTAAGCTTTTCACAACTACCACAAATTCCTTCACCACAACACATCGTGGTATTATTCGTTGCAGCCATCGGCAAGTTTACATCCACTGCCTGCATAGCAGCAATAAGAGCATAGTGTTGATCATCCGGTCCGGCGCTCACTACTAAATCAGGGCGCCGCTCTTCACTGGCAAAAATCTGACGCAATAATGGCAAACCGGTTTGGCGAAGGGAAGGAATAGAAATTACTTCAATACCGAGTTCCCGCAGCTCTGCTTCGATAAAAGCACGGCCAACTTTCCCTGGAGCTACCAGCGCAGTTACTTGGTTGCCATTGCTCACCAATGTTCGAGCAATAGGCATCGCCGGTGGTTGACCTAGTCCTCCAGCAACTAATATTACCTTACTGGATTTGGTATTGTCAATCCAGGGCTGCCCAAAAATTCCATTTGCATAAGGACCACGGACAATAATCTGCGAGCAAGTATCATCTGTTAGCAGCCGCACCGATTTGGGCCCAATCGCTTCAATAACAACCTGGACAAGAGTATCTTCTACTCCCATTATGCCCACGGGGAAGTAATAAAACTCAGGATCTCCTGCTCTGCGCATAAAAATAAACGATCCTGCTTTTTTAAGCCCTTGCGCTAATTCAGGAGTAACGTTGAACTCTAAGTGATACGTATGCTTTCCTATCTCTTTTTTTAGGGTCAACGGACTTTCTATTTCAATACGTACTTTCGTTTCCTCGCCTGGCAAATCCTGCTTTTTAGAATTCCATTGTTTTTCGTACAATATACATGATCCGGTCCAATTGCAATTGCATACCTGCTCACCCTTCAAGTGGCTGCAAAATACGCAGTGGTTGGTTTCTGCCAGCATACACGGGCAATACTCCGTATTAATATCAATACACCGGGAAGCAAATTTGCGAATCATACTTATCCCTCCTAAACCAAACACCGGTTATAGATATCGGTTAAGCCGGCACTTGCTACCCGCTCATGAATTTCTGTCCGGTTAATCGAGTAAAGTGCCTGCTGTCTCATTCGTTCAAAATAAACTGATCCGGAAAAAGTGTACCGCAGCCGCACTCCTTCAATCGTATTCATTTGTTCATGTACATAAGTAATGAAATCGCCGGTAGTCAACGACCGCGGCAGTTTAAGATATTGCATATCCAAGCAATGACGTACAGCATTATGGCCGGCAAGCAGACCCGTTACAACAGCTTCTGTGTGTCCGACAAGAATAGCTGCTTTCTCACCAGCACAAAAAAGGTTATCAATTCCTTCCACCTTAAGTGAATCATCACAAGGTGCAATTCCTAAATATCTGACCGAATTACCAATGCCGCCTGCATAAGGATCTTCATAGCGTGCTCTTTCCAGGCCGGGAATCGCCCGCAGCTCTTCCATCGGCATAAATGGTTTCATTAGCTTTGCATGGCCCGTATCCAGAAGAACTATATTCGACTCATATTCAGCTAACGCATATTGAGAGCAGGCTTTTTTTCCTAACCCTCCTGTTTTAATTAGACTCTCAGGCACCGGAATGACTGCAACCCCGTTTTCTTCCAGTTCTTCCCGAAGTTCTTTTGACAAAGAATCTTTATTTAACTTACAAGATCCGCTCATTGCTCCAAAAGTACCATCAGCCTTCTGTCCCATTATTTCTTTGATATCTGATTTGGCGGTAACGCTGACGCGCGGCCCAAAAGACGGGCATCTAATCACACACATTGAGCAGCCATTCCCATACTTTATGCAATTGCCCATAGGTCCTGCTGAACCAGTGGTATCAATAAAGACATCTCCTTGAATGATTTCATCTCCATCGATTACAATTGCCTGCAGCTGCTTGCCAAACTTCACGGTATTAATCACTCTGGTTTGAAAGTGTACTTCAATATTATAATTCTGCAAAACCTTACGCACTAAAGGCTCCATGGTGGTTACATCGTACAAAGACGCATGCTGGTGTCCGGGAAAATTAACTCCCTTGTGCCGGGTGTTGGCATCCATTGCAACAAATAAGTCACCTCCACCCATTGCAATCGCTTCTTCAGCCGCAGTAAACCGTCCGTTATTACGGAAAATCCCACCAACAAGCCCGGTTCCCAACAATAGATCCGTTCGTTCCAACAACGTTACACCGGCACCAGCCTTTGCGGCAGCAATAGCAGCCGCGCAGCCCGCCCAGCCACCACCGATAACAACTACCTTAACCATGGACTTCCCCCCACTTCACCTTGTTTTACACTGTACAGTGTATTCGAAGGCCTCTTAAGTGCCACTACCCGCCAAAAAAATAAGGCTGGTAACTATTGTTACCGACCTTACCAGGAGAAAACATAATGACAAATATATACAGAAAGCAGAAAACCGGCTAAGTCGCCCAGCAGTCCCACCATGACGGAGTAGCGGGGATTGCGAATACCAACCGCTCCAAAATACACCGTTAGAATATAGAAAGTCGTATCTGTACTTCCCAGTACTGTAGAAGCAATTTTCCCTGTTATGGAATCGGGACCATATGTATGTAATAATTCCGTGGTCAACCCTAGTGCGCCTGTACCTGATAAAGGGCGCATAATAGCGAGCGGCACTAATTCCGGTGGAACGCCAATATAATTCAGTAGGGGCGCCAGACTATTCACAAAAACATCCATCGCACCGGAAATCCGGAACACATTGACGGCAACCATCATCGCCACTAAAAAAGGCATAATCCGGATAGCCGTATGAAAGCCTTCACTAGCCCCTTCCACAAAAGCCTCATAAACCTTAACTCTTCTCAAAAAACCGACTATCGGAATAAGTAAGATTAAGAGCGGCACGATCCAAACCGATATACTGCCCAGCACTTCCATCACTTAAGGCCGCCTCCTTGCCGGTCTTTTCGTCAGCAGCTGACAAATTCGATCAACCCCCAACGCTATCAAAGTTGCTAATAAACTGACCACAAGTGTAGTGCCAACGATCTCTGTAGGATTAGTTGAACCTGCTGCTGACCTTATTGCAATAATGGTTGCCGGCACCAGGGTAAATCCAGTTGTACATAATGCCAATAATGTACACATACCGGCAGACGCTGTGTCCCTGTCATTATTTAACTTCTTTAATTCTTGCATTGCTTTAATTCCAAAAGGGGTTACAGCATTACCTAAACCCAGCATATTTGCACTCACCGTCATGGTAATAGCACCGATAGCCGGATGGTTTTTAGGAACTGAAGGAAACAGACAGCGAATAATCGGACCAATCAGCCAAGAAAAAAAAGTAACGATACCTGATTTTTCAGCTATCTTTAAAATTCCCAGCCATAGACACATTACCCCTATTAGCTTAAAAGACAGCGCAACTGCTCCTTCGGCAGCACTAATTGCGCTTTGTGTAATTAATTCAATGCGCCCACTCCAGCCGCCATAACAAATACCGCTGACTAAAAAAAACAGCCAAATCATATTAATCACTGCCAACCCCCCCTAAGAAGGTATGATAACAGTCAGTAGGCTAGAACGGGAGAAGGCTGTGAATTGTTAATTCACAGCCTTCTTATGCAAAATTACGAATGACGAAGGTAAAAAAATTCCACACTGACCCCCATAAAAATCCAAAGAGTGATTTCTTTTCAACCTGAGCAGCCGCAACCAGGTCAACGGAGGAAAACTCCTTTTCTTTATATAAAATTCTAACTTTGCCAATTTTTTGGCCTGGTATAATAGGCGCTTCAATCTTAGTTGGTGCATCAATGATCGTTTTAAACTCTTCTCGATCTGACTCAGAAACAGGAATACTAACATCCTCATTAATTATCAATTGAACACCCTGAGATTTCCCATTATTAACCTGAACAGTTTTGAGTACATCGCCCTTATTGAACATCGTCACTGTTTTAATCTGTTTTAATCCATATTCAAGCAGTGCCATTGAATCTTCCCACATATGATCGCTATCAAGAACAACCGTTATAATTTGCACATTATCACGCTTTGCTCCTGAAACCAAACAGCGTCCGGCGGCTTCTGTATAACCGGTTTTAACGCCATTGCCGCCCTCCATTAGCGTTAATATCTTATTTTCATTATATAGATCACGATCATGATCTTTCCCTGGCCAGGGAATTACTTTGTGTCTGGTACCTACAATTTGAGAAAATAGCGGATTCTTGTAACCATAGGCTGTAATTTTGGCCAGATCACGGGCAGTACTATAGTGGTTAGGGTCAGGTAACCCGCTTGAATTAACAAAGTTCGTGTTAGCAGCACCAATAGCATGTGCTTTTTCCGTCATTAACTTAGCGAAATTACCTACCGAGCCGGAAATATGTTCCGCCACGGCGACAGTAGCATCATTACCGGAAATTAGCATGATTCCATACAGCATATCCAGCATTTTCAGCTTTTCCCCTGGAGTTAACCAAAGTGAGGAGCCTTCCGTGCTTGCCGCATTTGCACTGGTTGTAATGGTATCTTCTATATTACCATGCTCCAGCGCGGTTATCAGTGTCATAATTTTTGTTGTACTGGCAGGATACCGCCTTTCATCGGCATTCTTTGCATATAGCACTTTGCCGGTGGACGCTTCAATAACGATTGCTGATTTAGCCGTCAAATCGGGCGGGCCTGCTGCCGCCAAGATAAAAGCAGGGCAAAATAAATTCATGAACAGGCATACTATTACTAATTTATATATTTTATGTACCATAAGCAATCCCTTTCTCATTTCTGAACATTAACTATTATATATGTGTTTTTCCCTCTCGTCAAAGCTTCCATACATGAGAAAAAGCTCTTCTGCACATACTAATGGCGATAATAAAAGGGAGGTGACAAAATTGGAAACATTAGATGTAAAAACAGCTTTACGGACCACCTTAACACAAAAGCAGGAGCTTGTGCGGGACTATCAAACATTTGCATCCCAAATAAACAATCCTGAAGTCTCCAAAATGTATCGTCATTTTGCTGAGTCAGAAGCTCTGCACGCAACTAAAATCAAGGAAACCCTTGATTCTATTCACTAAATAAACATTTCTATATGATATGTAAAAACCCGCACAGTCATGTGCGGGTTTTTAATGAAAAATTTTATTTACTGTGCCTGCGTTTCAGCCGTTTTCGCAAGTTCATCAAATTTATCCCCTTGACTTGTCTTCTTACAACCGCTTACCATTTGCTGCAGGCGGTCAAGGACCTGAGGAACCATATCTAATATGCGATCATAGAGAATATGACCTTCTACAGGAATGAAGCGTACTCCGCTGACAGAAGAACAAATCAGAAAACCAACTGGTTTTACACTAACACCTGCTCCACTGCCACCACCGAATGCTTGCTCCGGCATTTGGGCATCAGTTTCCTGTGTATCAAATTCCCCGCCGCCGCCGCCTGCTGCAAAGCCAAAGGTTACTCGCGAGATAGGGATTATGACAGTACCATCCGGCGTTTCTACTGCATCACCCACAATGGTATTGACGTCTACCATATCTTTAATACTTTCCATGGCAGTTTTCATGAGACCTTGAATCGGATGCTCAGCCATCTCCTGCAGCCCCCTTGTATTTAAAGTTTACTAATTTTAGACTAGCAATAATAACATGACCAACTGTCAGTCTGAATATACACAAGAAGTCAATATCAAAGCTTTTTTTTCCAAAGGAGGGAATGATTCGGATTTGTGGCTGCTGCAAAAAAGGAAGATGACTTTTTATCACTTTTACAGCCAAACCACTAACTGCCCAAAATGCTCCGACCATCATCCCTGTTTGTGCGGCATCTTCTGATCCATATGTAATTTTACATGTAAGCCTCTCACATTGAACCGTTTTAGCCATTTGATTAGCAAATGTATAATATAAATTGCGATAATGGCGAAATTTTTGCATAAGCACACGCCACTTTTTAGGATGTCGCAAATAAATATTCAACAGCCGACTCACAAAACGCCGCTCTCTTTTCGGATGAGTTTGCACTTTTTCACTTGGTGTATGCAATTCAGACTGCAGCCAGGGCAAACTGTTATTGCTTGTTACTTCAATCACCGGCACATGCAGCTTGTACACTAAAAAGCGACGCAGCAAATAAATATGAACCCACAGGTCATCATCAGAGGCCGAACGGCGGTACAGTATATTTATATGAATGTTAATACGGGAAAAAGCATAAGCAACAACAATACCAGCGAGAAAAATAGCGAACCAATTACTCATGCTGTCCCTCCTTCATATAAATTGACATTTTGTTATTTTTACCCACTATCTGGAAATTATACAAAAAAACAGCCCTTATTCGGGCTGTTTTACTTGCTGTTCTTCCATTACATTGAGATATCCTGCTAAATCAGGCAGGTCTTTCAATGTTTTTAAACCAAAACATTTTAAAAATTCGGTTGTTGTTCCATAGAGAATAGGACGGCCAATTGCATCTTTACGTCCTATCTCTTTTATGAGCTGCCGTTCTGTCAAAGTATTAACCACTCTGTCAACTTTTACACCGCGAATACTTTCCATTTCCTGTCGTGTTATCGGTTGCTTGAAGGCAATAATTGCCAAAGTCTCCAGAGCGGCTGCCGACAAGCGATTATCCTGAATTTCAGCTAGCTTTTCCACTGTTTCAGCTAACTGAGGCTTAGTACATAACTGATAGCCGCCCGCAACCGTCACAATCGTTAACCCCCGGTCATCGGTCGTCATCGCTTGCTGCATTTCAGCGATCATGGATTCCACATGTCCCTCAGGCACCTCTAATATTTGAGCCAGTTTGCTCGCTGGTACCGGATCACCACTCGCAAAAAGCAATGCCTCCAGGGGTCCCTTTAAATGTTGAAAAAACACATTTTATCACTCTCGCAACATAAGGTAAATAGGCGCAAATGGGGCTTCTTGTTTAATTACCACACGGCTTAAGCGGATTAATTCAAGCAAAGCCAGAAAAGCAGCAATCACTTCATTCTTAGTGCCAGTCCGTATGATAGTGTGGCCAAACTCCGTACGACCGCCCTTTTGCCTGAGGACATGAATAATGTCATACATTTTATCTTGTATGCTGATTTCTTCTCTGGCCACCAGCGCAAAATCATCGCCGGAACTTTCCCATACAGCAGTAAAGGCTCGCAGCAAGTCATCCAACTGTAATCCTTCCGGTAACGAAAAGGCTACCGGAAATTGCTGCGGCAAACGCGTAAATATTTGATCCCGCTGGCGTGCCAGATCTTCAAATAAGGAAGCAGCTTGCTTAAACTTACGGTATTCCAGCAGTTTATCTACTAATTCCTGCCGTGGGTCCTCCTCTTCCTCTGCCAATTCAAGAGGCTTGGGTGGTTTGGGCAGCAGCATACGGGATTTAATTTGCAGCAAAGTTGCTGCCATCACCAAAAAAGAGCTGGCAATTTCGACATTAAATTCTTCCAGTTGCTTTAAGTAACATAAATACTGTTCTGTAATAACTGCAATGGGAATATCATAAATATCGACTTGATGCTTTTCAATAAGATGCATGAGTAGGTCCAGCGGCCCCTCAAAAACTTCAAGTTTAACTTTATAGTCCGGCATACCTGTTACAGATGCATCGCCTCACGAACCTCGGCCATCGTGGCTGCTGCCACTGCCTGGGCCCGCTCAGCACCATAAACAAGAATTTCTTTTACACGACCGGGATTTGTTTCCAGTGTCTGACGGCGGGCATGATTATCAGCAAGAGCTGTAACCATATGCTCTGCCAGACGTTTCTTACAGTCTACGCAGCCAATTGCCGCACTTCGGCACTGAGCCCCAATTTCCTCTACTTCGCCAGGATTAAAAATCTTGTGAAAAGCAAAGACTGTACAAACATCCGGGTTCCCTAAGTCTGTCTTTTTTACCCTTTGCGGATCGGTAACCATCAAGCGCACACGGGCTCTCAATTCATCCGGGCTCGCTGCAAAGGGTATTTCATTGCCGTAAGATTTACTCATCTTGCGACCATCAATTCCCGGCAGGAGTTTCGCCTGACTTAATCTCGCCTGAGGCTCTGGAAAGATTTCAGTATACATATTATTAAAGCGCCGCACCATTTCACGGGCCAGCTCCAAATGTGGCAGTTGATCTTCCCCGACCGGTACGGTATCTGCCTTGTAGAGAAGAATGTCGGAGGTCATTAATACGGGATAGCCTAGAAATCCATAAGTATTCAGCTGACCGAGCTGCTGAAGCTTGTCCTTATAAGTGGGAACCCGCTCTAACCAACCCAAAGGTGTTATCATCGATAATAATAAGTGTAGTTCGGCATGCTCCTTTACATGAGATTGCACAAAAATAACATTTTTTTCCGGATCCAGTCCACCACTCAACCAGTCAAGTGCCATGTTTTGAATATTTTCAGGCAGTTTTTTGGTATCTTCATAGGATGAAGTCAATGCATGCAAGTCCACGATAGAAAAATAACACTCATATTCATGCTGCAAGCGCACCCAGTTTTCCAAGGCTCCAAAATAATTGCCTAAATGGAATTTACCTGAGGGCTGCATGCCGCTAAAAATGCGACCTTTTGTCATACTAATCTACTCCTTTTTAGAAAATCAGTCCAATAATAGCATTGATAAAATTTGATAAAGCGTATTCCAGAGGCCTGGTAACAATACCGATAACTCCAAGATATACCAGAGCCAGCAATATCCACGGACCATACGGCTCCAATCGCTCAAAAGCATACGACTGTCTTCCAGGCAGCAGGCTGGAAACCACTTTAGAACCATCTAATGGCGGCAGCGGCAATAAATTAAATACAGCAAAAACAATGTTATAGCTGTAGGTAAGCCACAAGATTTTGACCCATTCACCCTTAAATAAATCAAAAATAGACAGCAAGACAATAACGATAGCCGTCACTAATGCGAATAAAATATTAGAGACTGGCCCTGCAAGCGAAACAAGAATCGTCCCTCTTTTACCATCACGAAAATTACCGGGGTTGATTGGTACCGGCTTAGCCCAGCCAAATTTAAACAGCCACATCATGATTAATCCCATAGGATCAAGATGTGCTATCGGATTTAACGTTAGTCTGCCCAGAACGCGTGGCGTTGGATCACCTAAAGCAACTGCTGTTCGGGCATGAGCATATTCATGAATTGTCAGTGTAATCAAGAGCGCAGGAATACGAAATATCATATCTGGATCAAAACCTATCACGTATGTCTGTTCCTCCAAGCACATATTTTACCATAATCTTAATTATAATGGATTACACAGGTAAAAGCAAAAGCAAATCTCCTCTCAAGAATAAATACCGGAGAGCTGGCAAAAGCTAAGTTGAAAGGAGGCGATTTTTTGCTGCATCGCAAATTCCTGCCAGCAGTCACTATGGTCCTTGTTACAATCCTGATTAGTGGTTGTGGTGCATTCACCCCTGCACCTAAACCAGAAGTAGGTCCCACAGGTAAACCGGTTGAGTCCAAACCAAACCCTCCAGTAATGGAGCGATTCTTGTCACCACCTACACAATTGTATGATCTGGAAGCCACTGCAGGTGTGATCTTTGAAGGCTTTACCAGCGAAAAGTGGGATCAGGCCCAAAAAGGACTAACAACGCTTCATACAACCTGGCAGCAAGCCAAGCCGCTATTAGGTGAAAAAAAAGGGGTAAAAGAAGCAGATGAAGCAATTGCTAAGCTGACCGAAGCGATTGCTGCCAAAGAACTCACAAATTCCTATGAGAGTCTCGGCAAGTTTATGGGAAGTATTAGCGATATAGGAAAATCGTTTAAGCTCTCCCCTATCGCCGATATTGTAGCAGTAGGTAATGCAGCTCGCAATGTAAGTTTTTATTCTGATGACAAAAACTGGGGTAAAGCAGCTTCAAAAGTAAAAGAATTGCAAGGTACCTGGCAGCAGGTAAAGCCCAGCATGGAGCAAGTCGGCATTTTAGGTGAACTAACTAAAACTCATGCGGATATAAAGCAATTAACAGATGCTGTAAACGCAGAAAACAAAGCATCTGTTATAGAAAACCTGGCCAAGTTAAATGAAAGCATGGGGCAAATACGCCAGTTTTACTATGGCAGATAAAATGGCAACGGGCTCCTGCACCATCTGTGGATGCGGGAGCCCGTTGCTATTTTAGTCATCTTCTTCATTTTTGCTTCCTTGATCCTTCTTATTATGATTGATCTCCAAACGATCATTATCTTTCGGCCTCAAGGCTGCAGGACGAAGCAATTTACTAGGGATAGGTAAACGAAATAAGACACCCCTCATCGCTTTCAGATTTAGCGGAATAGCAGGCCATAAATACGATACGCCAAACGATTTCGTCATGCCAAAGATCAGCATAATTGCCGCTAATCCCCCTATCAAGCCCGGAAGTTTAAACAGCATGACCAAAGCAATCAATACGATACGAAAAAAGCGCATCGCTAAAGCCAATTCGACACTTGGCGTAGCAAAAGTTCCTACTACTGATACGGCGGTATAAAATATTGTTTCATTACCGAAAAGCCCCACCTTAGTGGCAAAATCACCTAGCATAAATGCCCCAATAAAGCCAAGTGCAGTTGATTGCGCGGCAGGAACATGAACCGTTGCCATACGTACCATTTCAACCCCGATTTCCGCCAGCAGGAATTGTAAGCCCAAAGGAATGATCCCGGTATCCTGCGGCCCGAGAAAGGCCAATGTCTCCGGCAATAATTGCCGCTGCAAAACCAGAGCAAGCCAAACAGGTGGCAAAAGCAAGGAAAACAGTACCGCTCCCAGACGGACCAAGCGTAAAAAGGTTCCGGTTATTACATTTTGCCGATATTCTTCAACATGCTGTACATGATGCCAAAATGTGGTTGGCAAAATCATAATATCCGGTGACGTATCAACAACCAGACATACATGTCCTTCCAATAGATGCACGGCAGCCACATCCGGCCGCTCTGTATAACGCACTTTAGGCAGCGGATTCCACTTGTTTCCGCCTACTATGAATTCCTCAATCGCTTTTTCTGCCATCGGAACGCCGTCAATATCAATATTATTCAGCCGTCTTTTCACAGTTTCGACTAGTTTTGGATTGGTAATATCTTTGATATAACATACTGCAATGTCGGTTTGCGACCGGATACCAACTTTGGTAATCTCACAGCGCAAATTAGGGTCGCGCAGCCGCCGCCGAATGAGCGCCGTATTAAAAACAATTGTTTCAACAAAAGAGTCCCGCGATCCACGGGTAACTTTTTCAATATTGGATTCTGACGGTGACCGCGATGGATAGGCTCGCGCATCAATCACCAATACCTGCTCAGCACCATCTACAAAGAATAACAGTTCCCCTGACAGCAGACTGGTCACTGCATCATTCATATTCTCAATCTGCTTTGTCTGAGTATGAATTGCTCTTGTATAAAATAATTTCTGCAATGTATTCATAGACAGTTCTGCCGCATCTGTAGCTACCATTTCCTTGAAGAGATCGGCAATTAGCAAATCATTGGTCATACCATTAATAGTAAATGATGCGGCACGCTTATGTCCAATGCGGAACTCCCGAAACATAACATCATAAGTCTCCCCGATCCCCAGGAGATCTTTTAAATAGTTAATATTCCGGTCAATATCTTTTTCAATCTTACGTCCTTCTGCCATAATGCACGCCACTCCGTTTTAAAACCTCTTCGATTGCTTTACGCGTTACCGGAGCTCCTTTATCAATACTATCAGCTTCTTTCATTTTTCCGATATCGCCGACTCCAATAATAAACGGTATTTCTACATCATTTAATACATCTACCGTATCTCCGTTTATCACCATTTCATCTTTATTTTTGTGTGATCCGATACGGCCATTTTTATCGACCGACGAGGTAACCAGCTTGCCATCACCACAAACACATGCATCTACCTTTACTCCTTGAATGCCTGTGGTATTAGATGCTACTGCCACAGCACCAAGAACTTGTACATCAGGGTGATTAGCAACATACTCCATGGCAGTCTCCCCCTGGGCCTTTCCTGGTTTTCCTCTGTCGTCAAACATGACTAATACAGGATCATAGGGTACACTTTTTAACAAGTGGACAATTTCTTCTCCCGAAATGGGTGTTGGATTTCCACCTGAAGCGGAGATACACCGCAAGCCTAATTCGCTGGCAATGCTTTCAACAGCATGCTGAGCACACCTGTCACCATCAGTAATTAAAACTACTTTAACTGGCTGTTGCATATCTTCACCTCATCATTTATTGGTATTGCCTTCATCAAGTAAATTACTGATTTTATTAGCAATTTTTTCACTATCGCTAATAACCTGCTTTAATTTTGTCAAACTGTTTTCCAGTTCATTTGCTAATTCGTACTGCGCTTGAGCTAATACCTGTGCGGCAGTTTGTACTGCTACAGCACCTTGCTGGTTTCCTGACTGTGATTGCTGCGATTGACTTTGCTGCTTATCTTGTTCCGGCATGGCTTTGGATTGGGAGCTATTTTGCAGCAATTGACTAAATAAGTCTTGTAATTGCTGTGATTCTATCGAAGTTGCTTGCTGTGATTGTTGCATGCCCGACTGATCCGATTGATCGGACTGCCCACCGCCCTGTTTTGTGGAAGTGCTTCTAGTTTGAGCAGTGGCAGTTTGATTACTATTTTTTTGATTCGTATTTTGCCCCTGATTCTGACCACTCTGCCGTTGTTTAAGCTGCTCGGTTATTTCCTGTAATAATGCAACAATTTTCTGATCATCCTGCCCGCCTGCTTCATTATTCTGGGAGCCTGCCTGCTCAAATCTTCCTTGAATTCGCCTGGCCATTGTACGTTCCTCCTTATTAAAAAAAGTGCCATATATTTACCAGAAAAGAAAGTATTGCGAGCCTGAGATTGATTACAGCAAAACTACTCTTAACTACCGCACAGGGATTAAAAAGGTTTACTGTCCGTTCCCTTTCAATTCCACCGATAGTTGCGCTTACCATATAGTTTACCAGTGGTCCGCTTAATACAATTAAGGCGTTTTTTAATACAGAATTCAAATTACTTACATCTGCTGTTCCAAACGCCCCCGCAGCAACAATTGTCTCAATATTGCCGTGTAAAAAGAGCGCCATTATGATTCTTCCCATATCATGAATAACGGCAGCGCCGAGTACAAAATGGGGATATCGCAATCCTACCAAACATATGGTCATAGCTAAACCGATTATATCAATTGCGAGCATGTGACACCCTATCCTTTAGGATTAAATAGCACTGCCATTGTGAAGCCAAAAACAACTGCAGCCATTACACCTACTGCCGTTGCTTTCAAAGCCCCGCTGAAGACCCCCAAAAATCCAACCTTATCAATTTCTTCGATTGTTCCTGAAACCAAAGCATGTCCAAAGCCGGGCAGCGGCACTACAGCGCCTGCTCCCGCCATGTCAACAAGCGGCTGGTAAAGGCCTAGACCGCTTAATACACCACCTAATACAACAAACAAAACTAATACATGTGCAGGAGTTAACGGAGTTAAATCCATTAATAATTGACCAACAACACATATTAATCCACCAATTAAAAATGCCATTACATACATTTGCATGTTGACACCGCCTTCATTGTTCAATTGATACTGCATGGGCAATACAGGGAATTGATTCTTTTTGCTGATACGAGGTAGGACTGTGCAAGCTACCTGTTCCAATTAGCAAAATCTTCTTTAAGTCGCCCTGCCTGAGCAGAGAATAAAGATAACTGGCAAATACAATTCCCGAGCTGGCACAGCCGCTAGCCCCTGAATGTGTATCTTGATCTTCCCGGTATATCATACAGCCGCAATCTTCATAATTAGCAGATACGTCTATACCCTTTTCTTGCATCATCGTAACGACCAGCTGTTTACCTACTTTTCCTAAATCACCTGTATAAATCATGTCGTAATAGTCAGGTGTCCGTCCGGTATCATTCAAATGCTTCCATAAGGTATCAACTGCCGCCGGTGCCATTGCCGGTCCCATAAGATTAGGGTCTTTAATGCCTAAATCTACAACACGTCCTATTGTAGCAGTCGTAACCCGTGGACCTTCTCCTTGAGCAGTTACTACCGCCGAACCGGAACCGGTCACTGTCCACTGCGCACCAGGAGGCCGTTGTACTCCCATTTCTGTTGGAAAACGGTATTGCCGCTCAGCCGCATCATGATGACTGGATACCGCTACTGCCACCTTCTCTGCGAAGCCACCGTCAATAAGCGTAGAACCCAGCAAGAGACTTTCTGCTAATGTCGAACAGGCTCCGTATAATCCGAGAAATGGGCGCCCCAATGACCGCATGGCAAAATGAGTTGCCATTAATTGATTTAATAAATCACCTGCTAGTATATAATCAACATTTTCCAACGTGCTATTGTCTTTTTCAACAGCCTTCCGAATGGCCCATTCGATCATATATGACTCGCACTTTTCCCAGCTTGCGTAGTTATGAATGTTATCCTCCATAACACAATCAAAAAAACCGTTGAGCAGACCGTTCCCTTCCATTGGTCCAACAATCGCAGCTGTGCTCGTAATGACAGGAGGTTGTTCAAACCGTATGCTTTGTGATCCTAATTTTTTCTTCATCATATACTCCTCAGTGCAATAACCAGTGTAGAAGTCCAATAATAAAGGCAGTCAACATCCCATAGACTAAAACAGGTCCGGCAATAACAAACATTTTTGCACCAATACCAAAAACGAACCCTTCCCGCTTAAATTCCATGGCCGGTGCAACTATCGAATTCGCAAATCCTGTAATGGGAACAATAGAACCTGCTCCTGCCCGCTTTCCCAATTCGTCATAAATACCCAAGCCGGTAAAAAAGGCTGACAAAAAAATAAGCACTGCTCCTGTTGCGCCGGCAGCATCTTTTTTAGCCAAGCCTAGCTCAATAAAATAATTCATAATAAATTGACCTAATGTACATATTAAACCGCCAACAACAAAGGCCCACAGAATATTCTTCACTATAGGCGGCTTCGGTGTAGCCTGATCTACTTTCTTCTGGAACTGTTTTTCCTGGTTTTCTTGTTTTTGATTGTCTGCCACTATTCCACCTCCCTCTTTATTTTTACCAATGCCTTAACAAAACATTCATTTCCATAATAAAGTAAAAGAGTGCCACAGGTGGCACTCTTTAAATAAATCTTAATTGTTAACGCTAAAGGCAACCTTTAAGTCTGCTTTGTATTCGGAAATACGACCATTATCGATATTGGCTGTAAAATTAGTCACCTCAACACCGAGAATATCATCCAGTGTTTTGGAAGCTTCCATTACAGCATTATCCACTGCGTCTGTCCAGTTGTGACGAGAAGTTCCTACTAGTTCAATAACTTTCACAACACCCATTATTATGCCTCCTTTTGTTTCGTGATTCGAACTCAGTCCTATTTTGCTCAATTACGCCACCGGTTATGCTACTTTAATCAGCTGCCAGACAATTAAATTATCGCTCCTGGGCAGCAATAAGACTTGCTTGGCACGAATGGGTGAACGTTTAGGGCTATCGCCTAAATACAGCCATGCTGCCGTACTGCCCACCAATGCGAGAATGGTTATAAACAAGAGCAAAATACATTTTTTTACTGCCATACTTTTCACCTCACTAGTACTTTGTCAGTTCTAAAACGGTAGGATAATGGCGAGGCTGTTTTTTGCAAACCAAGGCGGAGGATGGAGGCATACCGGACGTATGCTGACTGACGACAACGAAGGGTTGCCCAAAACAGACCGTCAGTATTCACTGGATTAGATCTGGCAAGGTACTATTATTATGCCCTGTTACTAAAAGAATAAGACCCCTTTACGGGGTCTCCATTAACTGACGAATAAGCTTTAAAGCCTGTTTTTCAATCCGGGATACCTGGACCTGAGAAACATTGATAATAGCTGCTATTTCAGCTTGTGTCTTATCTTCAAAGAATCTCAACTGAATCACCAATTGTTCTTTAACCGGCAATCTGCTCATGACTTCCTTTAACGCTAAGTTATCAAAAAAAGTATTATTAGGATCATCTGAACATTTAATTTGATCAAGTAAATGTATCGGGTCACCGTCATCGTGATAGGCCTGTTCATATAGAGAAGCCGTTGGCTGCATCGCCTCAAGTGCAGATACGATTTCCTGTGGAGCTAGGGCTAATTCTTTAGAAACCTCCATAATGGTCGGTTCACGGCCTAATACGCCCTGCAATTTCTCCTGCATGCGATGAACCTTATAGGCAAGCTCCTTCAGCGGACGACTAACCTTAACCGGATTGTCATCTCTCATAAACCGCTTGATTTCCCCCATAATCATCGGAACCGCATAAGTGGAAAATTTAACACAAAAGGTGTAATCAAACCGTTCTATTGCTTTTATCAGGCCAATACACCCTATTTGAAACAGATCATCCCACTCATATCCTCGGTTAGTAAACCGGTGAACAATACTACGTACTAAATTAATGTTATGCTCTACAATCTCTTCTTTCGCTTCTTTGTCACCTTGTTGCGCTCTTTTGATAAGTTCCCGTAGTTCTTCGTCACCTAGCATGACATCCCCACCTAATGCGAACTGTTGGATACAAAGTTTTTTACCAAGCGCACCTTGGTTCCTTGACCGACAGCCGATTCAATCTCTAATTGATCCATGAAAGATTCCATAAATACAAAGCCCAGCCCCATACGCTCTGGATCACTCGAGTAGGCTGGTTGGCGAGCCTGCTCAATGTCTGCAATACCATGTCCATAATCAACAATAATAAACTCTAGCTTGTCCTCGTATAAGTTCATCGTCACATCAACTTGTCCGCTGGTCTCTGCATATCCATGTATAACAGCATTGGAAACCGCTTCCGATATGGCGACTTTGATATCCTCAATCTCACTTAGGGTTAAATCCAGCTGTGCCGCAAAAGAAGCCGCTGTAACACGAGCGATTCCGACATTTTCCCCAAGACTGGGAAAAGACATTTTCAAGTGATTTTTCATTCCCATATTGTCCTCCTAAAAGCGGCTTAACGCTTCAGTTTCGGTATCGCAAAGGCCGATGATTCGAAACAGGCCGGATAATTCCAAGATGCGAACTACTTGCGGCTGCACATGAGCTGCCATCATTTGCCCGCCTGCTATGCTAATACGTTTATAGCGGCCTAAAATAACGCCTAAGCCGGAACTATCAATAAACGAAACATTCTCCAGATTTAAAAGAATATTCCTAACGCCGCTCGCATCGAGTGCATCATCGACTTGACGGCGGAATTCATCCGCGCCATGCATATCAAATTCACCTTCAATACGAACTAGCAAAACACCTTGCTTCATATCTGTAACTAACTTCAAACTCATCCCTCCTAAACTAACATAATGTGCATATTCTGTATAAGGAAAATTTTTCCTGCTAATTTCGGCAGAAAAATAGCGAGAGAATTAAAAATCCTCTCGCTCCTTCTACTTTTAACGCGATATTGAGAATAAATTCGATATCATCGATTGAAAGATTTGAAAAAAGCCTGCTTTAGGAATGCTTTTTTCTGCTATAAGATCAACTTTTCCTAATTCTTTACCGTCTCTTGTTACAATCAACTCACCATATTTTTCGCCTTCAGTAACAGGCGCATTTACAGTCGAATCGCTAATTACTTTCTTTTGAATATCTTTATTTTGACCTTTACCAATCAGTAATACTAAATCTTCAGCTGCAACAAGCTGAATTTCTTTTTCAGCACCTTTGTTGATTTTTAGCCGTTCAACAACGGCATTTTTATCAACGATTGGCAGGGCCGCATAATTTGCATAGCCCCAGTCAAGCAGCTTCATACTTTCCCGCAAATGAGAACGAGGCTCAGGAGTTGCAAAAACAACGGAAATTAAGCGAAGGCCATCTCGTTTTGCCGTGCCTACGAAGCAATATTTTGCCTCTTCAGTCCAGCCTGTTTTTAACCCATCTGCCCCTTTATACCACCATAACAATTTGTTTGTATTGACAAGCCAGTTCTTCCCATCGCGCAGCCAATACTCTTTAATTGCACATAACTCCATATACAACGGATGTCTGACGGCTTCTTTGGCAATCAACGCCACGTCATAAGCACTCATAAAATGATTTGCCGCTGGCAATCCATTCACGTTTGCGTAATGGGTATTCTTTAAATTAAGAGTCTCCGCTTTTTTATTCATGGCATCAACAGCAGCCTGCTCACTACCATAAATATGTTCCATAAGAGCGACTGCGGCATCATTGGCACTTACTACCGCAATAGCTGTCAACATTTCCCTGACAGTCATTTTTTCCCCTGGCTCCAGCCAAATCTGAGATCCGCCTTGACGCCAGGAATTCTCACTGGTATACACATCATCTGTTAGTTTAATCCGGCCTTGCTCAACTGCTTCCACTGCTAATAGCAGTGTCATAATTTTAGTTACACTAGCAGGTGGCAATGGTTTGTGTGGATCCTTTTCATAGAGAACAGTACCATTACCATCCATTAGTACTGCTGATTGGGCGGTCGTATCCAATTGTGCCGGTGCTTTCGGTCCCGCAGCCAACACAAATGAATTTCCGGTAATGGAAATAAGCAATGCTAAAAGCACGATACAACTAATGCGGCGCAGCTGGCTCATTTATTAAACACCCCTTTCGAACATTTATTAAATAGTTTTTCCGCCGCAAATTGACCTTACACTGGTAATTACATCAAATAAAAAAAACAGCCTTTTTCTGGCTGTTTTTTATTTAAACGTATTAGCTTGATATCCATTCCGATCAACAATCCCCAAAACTAATGCCGGCGGCTGTACTGCTTCATCACCTATCGTGATTGCCATTTCAATTACATGTTGAGTTCTGTCTAACTTTTCCATGCTATTACTATATAGAGAGGCAATCGGCTGAGACTTATCCACATAATCACCAATCCGGCAATGGAGCATAATTCCTGCCGCCAAATCAATGGTATCGCCCTTTTTTTCCCGGCCTGCACCAAGAAGCATGGCATTATACCCAATTTGATCTGCATAGATATTTTGAACATAGCCCGCGCGGGAGCTCGTAATAACTCGATTACACTTTGCTTGAGGCAATCGCGATGGCTGTTGCACAATTTGTGCATCCCCGCCTTGTGCCGTAATGAAATCCGTAAATTTCAGCAGAGCTTGACCATTTTGCAATAACTCATTCAATACAGCTTTTCCTGTTGGCACATCAGTGACTTTTCCACCTAATACCAGCATATATGACCCTAAAACCAAACATGCATCCCGCAATGACGCCGGTCCATTACCACTAAGTACATCAATAGCTTCCTGAATCTCCAGGCTATTACCAACGGCTTGCCCCAGCGGTTGATCCATGTTAGTTAATACCGCCATCGTTTCTCTGCCGACCAATTCTCCAATTTTGACCATTGCTTCAGCAAGTAAAATTGCCTGATTTAAGTCTTTCATAAAGGCGCCACGGCCCACTTTAACATCAAGTACAATTTTATCTGCACCGGCAGCAATTTTCTTACTCATGATCGATGATGCAATCAGCGGTATACTCTCAATGGTAGCAGTAACATCCCGCAATGCATATAGTTTTCCGTCAGCAGGTGCAATATCACCGGATTGTCCTGTTATTGCTATATTATGCTGCCGTAAGCAGGTAATAAACTGCTTTTGCGTCAAAGTAGCACAAAAACCTGGTATTGATTCCAATTTATCAATTGTTCCGCCAGTGAAACCCAGCCCTCGACCCGACATTTTTGCTACCGGCACACCTGCAGCTGCCACCAGCGGTGCCAGCACTAAAGTTGTCGTATCTGCTACACCGCCAGTACTATGCTTATCCACTTTAATGCCGCTAACACCAGTCAAATCGACCGTATTTCCAGATTGCACCATTGCCAGCGTTAATGCAGCAGTTTCCTCACTATTCATGCCTCGCAAAAAAATAGCCATTAACCAGGCTGAAATTTGGTAATCAGGAATTTCTTCCTGTTGATACGCGCGTATTAGATAGTTAATTTCCTGATCCGTTAATGTATAGCCATCTCGCTTTTTCGTGATTATATCTAACGCTCGCATTCCATCACCTCACCAGCTTGTGCAAAAAGCTGCGACCATAATCAAGCTTAGCAATAGAGAAATTATCAGCAATTGTTTGTCCTACATCAGCAAAAGTTTCACGGATTCCCAATTCGCCGCCTGGGCAGTTATGATAATAAACCAGCAATGGTACATATTCACGGGTGTGATCACTTCCGGCAAACGTAGGGTCACAACCATGATCGGCCGTAATGATCAGAAGATCCCTAACCTGCAAAGAGTCGATTAGCAAAGCAAGCTGCCCATCCAGCCTTTCCAGTGCACGTCCATAGCCTACAACATCATTACGATGACCATACGTACTGTCAAATTCAACTAAATTTGCCATAATCAGGCCTGAACCGGTATTTGATCGCACCAAATCCAAGAGGATACTCATTCCATCATCATTTGATTTACTCGAAAATGAACGGGTAATACCGCGATGAGCATAAATATCCGATATTTTACCAATACCAATAACGGCAAAGCCATCTTTTTTTAGCGTATCAAGCACAGTGTCACCATTTGGCTCCAAACTATAATCATGGCGATTGGCCGTACGGGTAAAATTACCGGGAACACCAATGAACGGCCGAGCAATAATCCTGCCTACAGCATGTTCACCGACACACACCTGCTCGCGGGCGATCCGGCACATTTCATATAAATCTTGCAGAGGAATAATATCCTCGTGTGCAGCTATCTGAAAAACACTGTCTGCCGATGTATATACAATCGGATAACCGGTTGCCATATGTTCAGCACCAAGCTCAGCAATAATTTCAGTGCCTGATGCAACTTTATTCCCTAGTACCGGACGGTTAATCAGGCGAACAAACTTGCTTATCACTTCTTCGGGAAATGCATTTGGATAGACTGGAAATGGTGTAAAAATTGGCTGCCCCGCCAACTCCCAGTGCCCGCTGGTAGTATCTTTAGCATGAGATTTTTCTGCCATTTTACCGTAGAATCCGGTTTGTGTTACAGGCTTTAATCCCTCTATCGGGGCCACTGCGCCAAGTCCTAATTTGTTCATTACAGGCAAAAAAAGCCCGCCTAATGAGCGAGCAATATTTCCTAAGGTATTTGCGCCGGCATCGCCATATTGATCAGCATCCGGCAAAGCACCAATACCTACACTATCCATAACAAGGACAATTACTCTTTGAAACATCGTAAGCCGCCGCTCCTTGTCTATAGTTGTATTTAATTTCATTATGCGCGTGGATGAGCTTTATCATACACTTCTTTTAAGCGATTTTTTGTGACATGCGTGTAAATCTGCGTGGTCGATATGTCGGCATGGCCTAGCATTTCTTGTACAGAGCGAAGATCCGCTCCATTTTCCAATAAATGCGTAGCAAAAGAATGACGCAGAGTATGGGGCGTAATTTCTCTAAGAATATTTGCTTCCTGGGCATATTTTTTGATAATTTTCCAAAAGCCCTGGCGAGTTAGCCGATTCCCATGATGATTGACAAATAATGCCGATTCTTCATATGTACGAACAAGCTTAGAACGTCCTTTATTAATGTATTCCTGAACACATTTAGCAGCGATGGAACCTAATGGAACAATGCGTTCCTTAGCTCCCTTACCAAAGCATTTTATGTAGCCCATGTCCAGATTTACATCAGAAATATTTAACGATATTAATTCCGACACACGTATCCCGGTGGCATAGAGTAATTCCAGCATAGCTTTATCACGCAGCCCCGCTGGGAGAAAAGCATTAGGCTGTTTGAGTAATTCTTCAACCTCAGCGATAGTGAGAATCTTAGGCAGCTTTTTCTCTAGCTTAGGTGATTCTAAATTGGCAGCCGGATCTTTCTCTAAGTACCGCTCGCGAACCAAATACTGATAAAAAGATTTTATGGCCGCTAAATTTCGTGAAATGGTTGATACAGCCCTGCCCTTAGTCTGCAGGTTGTTCAAATAGGTAAGAATGGTATTACGACTAGAGTCCTTAAGAATATCCATCTGACTATTTTGCAAGTACGATTGAAACTGGCGTAAATCCCGGCCATAAGACTCAAGCGTATTCTGCGCTAAACCGCGCTCTACTGCAAGGTAGTTAATAAATTGACTAACGTAACTTTCCATTTCTTTCTACCCACCCTTTTTTATCACCAAATTCCGGTTTACATCACAGGTGTCGTATGTGGGTCTTATTCCACATAAAATTTCAATTTCCTTTGTTTGCCTGTCGAAAAGTACTCTTTTTTTGTTAACTGCCAATTATTTTGGTGGAAATTAACAGTTGAACTCTCAGTGGCTTTTCTAATAAGTGCTGATCGGGTGACTTTTGATCCATTTTTTGCGTGTCCCAAAAAAGGTTAAATAATTTTGGCAAGATATACAGCAAAATTAGCGCCAGCAGTATGATCCGGCTTATTACCTTTGCCTTTTTAATTAACGTTCGAACTGAAACTATTGCAACCATATTCCCACTTCCTATTTGGCTTAACTTCATAACATATTTATTCACCAATTATCCTGTTTATTCCATAATACCGGGAAAAATACAAAAGACTTGGCTTTCGCCAAGTCCATCATTATCCATATCCGACTTCTATTCTTTCATTAATAGCCCTGCCAAAGCTTTCATAAAGACCGGCGAAATTACTACTTCAATAAATCCAGCGAGCAACATAAACACGAGACTGCCCCCACAGAAAAGAGTGTAACTAATGGTCTGATAAAACAAACTTGTTTTACGCGCCCGTTGTCTTACCAGCAGAAGAGAAAATGAAATAGCAGACACACCGGCGGCAAGTAAAGCAGGCATTGCAAAGAAGTTATGTGGCAAGACGGAAACTAAAGAGAAGACTAGTCCTTTCATGATATACTCGTTCACTAAAAACCCTACAGTAAACCCAATAATAAAACCCCGTGTAAAAATAATAAACAATATAAATGGTATACCGATTACCGTAAATCCGAGAACCCAGATAAGCCCTATGGTCTTGGCATTATTGAATAAAACACTGTTCAGCAGCTTGGCATCCTGTATATTTTCAGATCCTGTACTCAGCCCCTGAAAAAATACGTGCAAGTAGCTTAGCAATTCTGTTTTTTGCTCATCCGGTAATGTCTTTACAGCTAAAGAGCCTGCAACAACGCCAATAATAAAAATGAGAATCATGAAAAAATAAGCAACAATATTTGCCTTTATATAGCCAGTAATATGTTGCCGTAAATACCCGAGCATGCGTGTTCCTCCCCGCTATAGCCTGTTACCAATCTATGCCGGTTCAGATATCACTATGCCTTATTTGTCCACTTTATTTATGACCTTTCCATAAACCCCGCCGCCGCCCGACTGAATGATAGCAGTACCAGAGCGGGCAGATAGGATTCCATCCGCAATTCTATCCCCAACTGCTTGTCTGAGGTCCGCTGCATTTGCACGATGAAGCACGTTCATTTCCGTACCAAACAAATCCAAGAGCTTCCCCATGCCCTTTTTCCCTAGACCGGAAATAAACTCCAAAGGCACCTGATAATAATAAGGGGCTCGGTGAGCAGGATGAATAGGTGCAGCATAATCCGCAATATCGTTAATGCGGTCGAGTACGCCTGTAACTACCTTGTTGCTTCCGCAGTTCACACATACCCCGGCAGACACGATCTTTTCCGTTTGCTCTGTGTGACCGCATTTCTCACATAAAGTGCGATGATATTTACCCAATCTTGGATTCAAGCCGTAATTAGCAATCACTTCTCTCCCCCGTTGCCTTCGCATAGCCTGGTGAATCTCCTGGAAATTAGCCTGTTCAACTGAGAATAAAGTATACTCCCGTGCAATCTTATCCAAGGAATGGGCATCTGAGTTTGTAAGAAACGTGTAAGAAGACAATTCTCCTATTCGATCAGCTAAATCACTGTCAGCACTTAAGCCTAATTCCACAGCTGACAGCTTACGCATGTTTTTTTCCGTTAATAATGCACGAATCCGCCGCGCGCAAACGCCATACATGCTCTTATAGGGAGTAAAAATATGGGCAGGTACAATCATCGCTTCAAACGACACCGCAATATCAATCAATTGGTTAAGCGGCATATGAGCATTTTGAGCACTCAAATTTATATTTTTAATAAACTGACTCATATAGTTTGATAATCGGCGCATCGCTGCGATATCCGGTAAAAATAACAACGTATGAGCCATACCGCCCTGGGGCTCAATCGTTTCAATTTCGGTGCCCAGCAAAACGGTAAGTGATTGCTTGTATTGATAGCCGCCCCCAGGCAGTTCCTGCAGTAATCCCTCTGCAAGCAAGCTATTTAAGTCTTCAAGTACAAGCGGTGACATAGCATCTACAATTCCCACAACGTCCATACCTTTTTGCCACAATGAATGTTCGCAAATATTGCGGACAGTAAGTCGGCGGGAAGTGGGAATTTTTATCCATTTCCCGCCTTCAGTTGCACCGACATGAATATGTAGATCCGCAAAACAGTACTTCATTCTCAAACTCCTGCCAATAAAAGCCCTGTAATGGTTTTGTTATCACATATAGAGCCATCTGCTATCAACCTGCGCACCTGAGCTTTCGTAAATGTTGCAATATGCAAAAACTCATCTTCGTCCAAATGCTGCTCCGTAGGAGTCAGTGCTTCAGCCAGATAAATATGAATAATCTCATCGGAAAAGCCCGGAGTAGTGTAAACGGACGCAAGTTTATGCAGGCGCTGGCACTGATACCCGATCTCTTCTTCTAATTCACGGGCGGCACAACTTTCCGGCTTCTCTCCTTTATCCAGTTTACCAGCCGGTATTTCAAGCAGAATTTTACCGGCAGCATGACGATACTGGCTTACCATAACAATGCTCCCATCCTCTAAAACCGGCACTATTGCAACTGCTCCCGGATGTTCTACCACCTCGCGGACAGCTTCCTTACCGTTGGGTAATAAGACCGTATCGCGACGAACATTAATAATCTTGCCATTGTATAATTGCTCCGACCGTATTTGGTGTTCAAGTAACGTATTCATAAAATCCTCCTGAATATATCATCATAAGTCACATATACATCTTAATAAGGGAGGGATGTACAATGGTGATTTATGTAGATGGCGGCCTATTCTTTTCCGGTAAAGTAAAAGATCTGCAGGCTCTTTTATCTCAGCTGCAGCAAGAGCAGACTACACTTGCTCAGTTGATTAAACAAAATATGCATTAAGCCGAATAACCTCCTAGTTTCTCAATCCATCCATGGATAGTGCGTATATCTCTTCAAAACAAATACAGGTACTGGTAAATCTGCCATGGACAAGCTTTCTGGTACTACTACCGCCCGTACTGGTACTTGTAGCTGCCGCGCTGCTTCTTCCGTTATTTCGAGCCCCTTCAGCACCTGGAGCAGATTCGTCTCATCAGCCAAATTTGTATTGCTGATCAAGCCGCTTACGGTAAGCTGAGATGCTTGTTGAATGCGCCTGACTGCCTCTACAATCCCTTCTGACGTGCTGGTAAAGGGGCGGCAGGTATTAACAACAAGTAAGGCCTCATACCCTACAGCAGCCAACTGGGAGCTGATTTGCCCTAATGCAATGGAAGATTCGCCGCCGCCAACATCCATAACGACCTGCATAGATGTATCATATAGCGCAGGAAACAAATTCTGCGGCAAAACAGGTAAATCTGCATGAGCTAATCTTCCTTCGGGAGCAATAACACGGATTCCTTGGGCTTCAAGTAAAGAACGGTTTTCTCTTGTACGAAAGTAAGGCTTAATGATATCAATATCCACAATTGCAGTAGAATAACCGTTATCCTTTAAGTACAATGCGTAATTTACAGCCAGTTCTGTTTTCCCACTGCCAAATTCGCCAACAAGAATAGTAACTCTTGCATTGGATAATAATTGTTGTGTATTCTTCATCACTATCTCCCTATTGATAAAGCTTAGCAGCTTCCTCGCCCCTGAGTACGCGGAGTGTTCCTTCTACCAGCGCCTGAAGCTCATCTTCCCCTGGATAAATCAGTACTTGGGCAATAAATTGTACTCTCTTCGTAATCCATTCTACCAGCAGCTTCGAATGGGCAAGTCCGCCAGTAAGTACAATAGCATCTACGCCCCCGTTAACAACAGTAGCCATCGCACCTATTTCTTTCGCCACCTGATAGGCCATTGCTTCATAAATAAGAGCTGCTTGTTCATCACCTGAATGAATGCGCTGCTCAATCTCGCGTCCGTCATTCGTTCCTAAATGAGCGACCAGCCCGGAGCCACCATTTATTTTTTTCTTCAATTGTTCCCATGTATATTGACCGGAATAGCACATTTTAACTAAATCACCTGTCGGCAAAGAACCGGCTCGCTCAGGAGAAAATGGTCCAGATTCATTGGGATTGGCAACATCTATCATTTGCCCCTGCTGTTGAATACCTACCGAAATTCCGCCGCCTAAATGGACTAACAACAACGTTAACTTGTTATACTCCCGTCCCAGATCATTCGCAACACGATGAGCAACTGCTTTTAAATTAAGAGCATGAAACAAGCTGCGTCGTTTTATTTCAGGAAATCCGCTTATTCTCGCTAATGGCCGCAGTTCATCAACACTTACAGGGTCAACAATAAATGCCGGAATGCCAACTTGATCAGCAATAGCACGGGCAAGCAATCCACCCAGATTAGAAGCGTGTTCTGTCTGAATACCGATACGCAGATCTTCGCACATAACGTCGTTCACCGAATACGTGCCGCTGTCCAGCGCCTTTAAAGGACCGCCCCGTCCGACTACGGCATGCAGTTCCTTTAGCTCCGCTCCATGCTGTACTAATGCTTGTTTGATCATTCCAAGCCGGAATTCATATTGGTCATTAATTCGGACAAAGTTCTGTAATTCTTCGTTACTATGACGAATTACAGCCTCGAACTGACAGTTTTCATTTTTATATAGAGCAATCTTCGTGGAAGTTGACCCTGGGTTAATTGCTAATACTACATATTCTTTAGCCATATTATCCCTCCTCCGTCTTTGTAAATGGTATTCATTGTTTTTGCAGGAAAATCCTGCTGAGATAAACATTGGGATTATATGCGCTAAAAATTTGATACTCGGCAATAAAAAATAAAATCCGGACAAAGGTCCGGATTTTACAATTTACTTGGAAGTATGACTTTCGACATCGGAGGCACCATTTTGTCTAAGGATTTGAGCTGCTTGCTGAACCTTAGATGCATCCGAGCGAATCACAGCTAATATATTACCTTGTGCTACACTTTGTTCATATTTTTGGCTTGTCTCAGCAGGAATGCCCCAATCGATCAAGCCACCGGCAATACTTCCCGCTACAGCACCACTCAGAGCAGCTGCTATAGGCCCGGCTGCAATGATGGGACCAATTCCCGGGATGGCCAGTGCACCGGCGCCTACAAGCAAACCGCCAATACCACCAAGGGTTCCACCTGTTAAAGCCCCATCCGTGATATCATCTTCATACGTTTTGGAACCACTCTTATTTTGACCTTTAGAGATAATATTAATTTCTTCTGTATTAAAACCCTGGCTGCGCAACTGTCTTACTGCTTTTTCAGCACTGTCCCTGTCCGCAAATACTCCGATAACCGCTTTGACTCCCGCACCTGCATTGGATTGGCTTGCATTTGCAGAGGCATTTTGAGTACTTGCTGTAGCCGAATCATTTTGCTGAGTGCCCGAATAGCTGCTAGTAATGACTGCATTCGCTTGATTTGTTTCATTATTCTGTTGCATAGATTTTTATTCCCCCTAACATTAAAAACTAATGTTAGTCTGTCCCCGGCAGCAATTAATATTCACTCTCCCGGCGATCACGGCGATATGCACTATACATCTTATCATAGGCATTGTTTAAATCGACAATAATCACCTCATCGCCAATACGCTTAATTGCAGTCCAGGGAATAGTGGAATGACGACTTTCACTGAAAAAACTAAACACACTGCTTTTGCCGGGTAGTGCAAGTGACTGAATTCTGCCAGTATTGTCATCAAACATTAATTCACACTCATCTACTACTCCTAATCGTGATCCGTCACCAAGATTAATCACTTCTTTACCTGCTAAATCGCTTAAACGCATTTCTTTGCTTCACCTGCTTTTCTTATTTATTCATCAACCGAAAGAAGAAAGGCTGTATAATTGCCAGCCCCATAGATAGTAATGCGAGCGGATCAAGCGCAATGGTATAAAGCGTTACTTTTCCCGGCAAATCAATTTTTAAAAAAGAAATTAACATGACTATGGATAAGTAAAGACCACCGGCTGTAGCAACCAGTTCCTGAACGGCTAATGCCAGTGGAGAGGCTTTAGGCGTTACTTCTTCTAATGAATTGCGGTGTCTAGCGACACGCAGCCAGAGCGATAGTGACGTTAGGGCTAAAAATAAGAGCAATGCCACTATAGTGATCATGGACATCCCTCCGTACTTACTTATTCAATAGATATGCCTGTAAAAAAAATATATGTATATAATACAAGAAAAACCTGTCTTATGCTGCCCTTTTGGCAACACAAGACAGGTCTTTTTCTCATCTTTCACGCTATTTCCCTGTGCTTCCCATTCCACCAGTTCGAATTGCCTGCGCATGATCAGCATCTACTTGCAGGTATTTCACAAATATACCTTGCGCAATGCGCATGTTCTTTTCCAGTTTAACAGCGGTTTGGGCATGATTCATAATCGCAATCATAATATGACCTTCATTATCACTATTATTATAATAATCGGCATCAATAATGCCCTGTCCGTTAATCAGTGAAAGTTGATGTTTAATTGCTATGCTTGACCGGATATGAATACCCAAATATTCATCTTCTCGCATATATGCTTTCAACCCTGTGGGCACAAGTGTCACGCTTCCTGCTTTCAACATTATATCTTCAGCAGCGGCTATATCATACCCTGCGCTGAATGCTGTTTTACGTTCGGGCAATGAAACGTGAGTAAAACCGGAAACCCGTTCAAATCCGCGATTTCTTTTCTCCATATTCTCTCCTAAAAGGTAATATCTGAAGGCAGTACTTTCTCATCAACAGGCCCTAATGCCGTAAAACAAAAAGTCTCTGGACGGAATAACTGCTCCGTGATACTCTGTATCGTTGGTACTGTCACCTGTTCAATTTTTTCTACTACTTCATCTAAAGTGATAAACTTTCCTAACGTTATTTCCATCTTACCAATACGCGACATTCTACTGCTCGAGCTTTCTAGCCCCAACAACAAGCTGCCTTTAATTTGCTCTTTAGCCCTTGTCAATTCTTTTTCAGTAATTCCAGCTTTCTTTAATTTGCTAATCTCGGCAAGAATTAATTGAATTACCTGTTCCGTATTAGCCGGTCTCGTACCGGCATAAACAGTAAGAAGCCCCGCATCACTGTAATTTGTCTGATAGGAATAAACAGAATAAGCTAAACCCCGTTCTTCCCGAATGGATTGAAAAAGCCTGGAGCTGATTCCTCCGCCCAAAATATTGTTTAAAATATGAACCGGATAAATCTCCGGAGCATTTTGGGCTACACTGACAGTGCCTAAACACAGATTAACCTGCTCGGTATCCTTTGCCTGGAAGATGCGTGTTGGAGTTAACAGTGGCACCGGGTGGACAACAGCAGCTTTTTTTCTTGCTAACTTACTAAAAAAACGGTCAGTCAGTTCCACTAAAAGCTCGTGGGAAAGATTACCCGCCGCAGCTACTACCATATTATCGGGAGTATAGAAATCATGATAATAATCCAATACCAAGGAACGATCAAATGCAGAAATGGATTCAGCTGTACCTAAAATATTTCTCCCCAATGCATGACCTGACCAGTTGCGGTCTAGATGAATATCATGTACCAATTCATCCGGTGAATCTTCATACATCTTAACTTCTTCCAGTACAACTTCTCTTTCTCTAGCAATATCCTCAGGATCAAAACGGGAATTAATAAGCATATCGCTTAAGATATCAATTGCCAGCTCCATATGTGTATCAACCACTTTTATATAGTAACAGGTATATTCTTTAGCAGTGAAAGCATTTAATTGCCCACCAACTTCATCCACTACTTCAGCAATATCTTTGGCAGATCGACTGGTCGTTCCTTTAAATAAGAGATGTTCGATAAAATGGGAAATACCGTGATTATGTTGTTGTTCACTACGTGATCCGGTCCCGACCCACACACCTAATGTTACAGATTTTACATAAGGAATGGCTTCTGAAACGACCCGGATACCATTGGGCAATACTGATTTTTGATACATGTTATACTCCTTTTTGCTATATGATACTTACATTTCTGCTGTAAGCTAAGAAATCCTTCTAATAAGTAACAAAAAACACTGCTATCAGATTACTGCACTAGTCTAGTATATTCAACCAAATAAAAATATAACAGAGACCAAACGGCCCCTGTTATATTTTCAGTAAAACATGCTTAAATGCTATTTAAAATATGCAGCAAGTCCTTCCACAATGCCTTGAGCCATTTGATTACGATAGGTATCTTGCTGCAGGCGGGCAGCTTCCGCCGAATTTGTTACAAAGCCCATTTCCACTAAAATGCTTGGCATTGAAGCATTTCGCAATACATAGAACGTAGCTGGGGAAGTACCTTTATCGACGGCACCTGTTCGCTTAATAACACTGCTTTGCACCGCTGAGGCCAAATCACTCGAATTACCGCTAGGATAAAAAGTCATAGCTCCGGCAATTGACGAGTCAGGATTACTATTAGAATGAACACTGACAAATAGATCGGCATTATTGGCTTGAGCCATATCCAGGCGAGCCTGAAGTTCTTCGCCCAATGAGCTTCCTTCTGATGCAACAGTAGTATCTGAACTACGCGTCATAACTACTTTTGCACCTGCCTGTACCAGTTTATCACGCATTTTCAAACCAACAGCCAAATTGTTATCAGCTTCGCGTGTATCATTGGCTACTGCCCCTGGGTTACTGCCTCCATGGCCCGGGTCAACAACAATGGTTTTTCCCCGCAGAACTCCCAAGTCCTGATTTGAGCCTGGATCAGGCAAAGGATTTACCTTACCCGGAGTAGAATCACTTTTCCCGCCAAAAATATTAAAGATTGGGCCTAATATCTTATCAAAAAGCAACCCAAAAATATTGTTAAAGAAACCCCCATCTGCAGCTGTGTTGCCAGAAGATGACGCCATGGTTGATGTGGCCAGACTTCCCATTAGTTCATCCAAAGCAGCTGCATGAGAAACTTGCGTCGGAATTACTATGGAAATTGCCATAAACACCAACATTACAATCGCAAGAACTTTTTTATTATCCACCATTGCAACCTCCTGACACTGAACTTTTCATTTCATTATTTTTTAATGTGAAGCTTATCTTTAAAGACTTGCCAGTATCCTGGATCTTCTTCACCTAATTTCCATATAGCAACTCCAGCTATATCATAGCGGTTTACGAGATCAAGTTTGTATTTTAAGCTTTCCTGATTCTCAAACCAAACCTGATGTTCTACGCCATCGGCATCCCGATATGCAAAGTGCGGTGATTTAGACTGTTCGTCCCACTTTATTTCAGCATTATATTGCTTTGCCAGATCCATTAAGGTGCCATATTCCAGCGAATTGATCCCCTTAGTAGACCAATCATAGCCATAAGCAGCAATTCCCAGATAAAGTTTATTTTTCGGGATTGATTTTAGAGCGTAAGCGAGGTTTTTCTCTACCCACTCAATACCGGCAATCGGGCCAGCCTTACTCCACATCCCATGATTATCATAGGTCATAATCATAATCTTATCGGCAAATTGGGATAGTTGGGCGTAATCGTATGCAAGAGCAACGTCATTCGATTCATCCTGCTTAGGAAAGACGTCGATCGTAACCAGATACCCCTGTGGTTTTAGCCGGTTAGAAAGTTCTTTCATAAATGCAGTTAAATTGTCCCGGTCTTCTGCCGGAACCATTTCAAAATCAATATTCACTCCGTCCAGCTTATATTGCTTTATATATTCCTCTAAATTGACAATCGCTTTTGTACGTACATCGGGATTGGACAAAAGCATGTGGATCGGTACCTGACCATTCGCTTCTTTTGCATTATTCACAAGCAATAAAGCTGACACATTATTTTTTTTAGCAAAATCGACAACTGACGCGTGGTCATCACCACCACGATTCGTCAATGCTCCATCACTTTGTAATGTCGCCCAAAAGGGAGCAATAGTTCCAATTGCATCTGCATTTGCTTTCAAAGAATTAAAGGATGAAGTATCCTTCCCCCACCATTCAGCATAAAATCCAACAATCTCTTTGCCTTGCTTGGGAGTAACGACTTCGCCTCCATTGTTATTCGGGACTCCGGGGATCATATTGGCTAGTTTACCGAAGAGATTATCCATCAACACTCCAATTAAACCAACAAAACTTTGTCCACCGGATCCACTAGTTTGTCCCATTAAATCTTGCAAAGAAAAAGCGTAGGCTGGAGCAGCAGGTACCATAGCTGTCATTACTATGACTGCTACGAGCAACCAAGAAAGTTGTTTTTTATAGTCGCGCACAGCAAACTCCTTCCTACTGCATAAACATTATGTCAACATGTTAACATAAACAAGCAAATATAGCAATAAAAAAAATAGACATATGTATGCCTATTTATGTTAATTCAGTATATCACTTACAGTTGTTATCGTATAACCTTTTGCCTTTAATTCTTTAATTAGCTCTGGTAATGCCTTTGCTGTAGGATCGGTCGGATGCATTAATATGATTGCACCGTTATGAATCTTCTTTAGCACTCTATTTTTCAGAACTTCTACCGGAGGCCGCTGCCAGTCAATCGTATCGATGCTCCACATAATCGTTGTATACCCCAGATCAGCTGCCGCAGCTAAGACATTATCGTTATATTCACCATAAGGTGGAGCATATAGGGTAGTTTTTATATTGGTAGTTTCGTGGACTAATACTTCAGTACGGGTAATTTGTTCTTGATTTTGCTGCTTAGTCAGATTATTAGGATGGGGATGGCTATACGTATGATTTCCCAGTTCATGCCCACGGCTGGCAATATCCTTCAGCAAGTCAGGATAACGCTTCGCCCAGCTCCCGCCAATAAAGAAAGTAATTTTACTATTTTCTTTATCCAGCGTATTAAGCATATCCGGTAAAAACTCCTCCCCCCAAAAAACATTACAGGCAAAAGCGATTTTAGGATTATTTGTGTTTCCCTGGGATATGGGCTGTGGCTTAACAGGCGGCAGCAACTCACCTAAATAAGGCTGAAGCATACCTGCCAACATAGCAACAGTAAGAAAAATGCCAGTTGCAAAAAAAACATACCATTGCGGAAAGCGTCGAATCATGATCAGACGCATACCATCACCTCTGGGCAACGTATTTTTACTAGTATATTAACGATTACCCTCTTTCATGAAAATAAAAAAAACATAAACCAAAAGGTTTATGTTTTAAAGATTATTCCACTTCGCGCGGCGGCTCATCTTTCAGCAGTTCTTTCCGGGATAAATTAACTCTGCCTTGACGGTCGATTTCCGTGACTTTAACCATTATCTCGTCGCCAACTTTTACGACATCTTCAACCTTTGCAACCCGCTCACGAGCAAGCTGAGAAATATGAACAAGGCCTTCCTTGCCTGGAATGATTTCAACAAAAGCTCCGAAATTCATCAAGCGCGTTACCTTACCTAAATAAATCGCACCCAATTCTACATCGCGGGTAAGATTTTGGATAATACGAACGGCTTTCTGGCCTGCTTCTCTGTCGATGGCAGCAATGAAAACTTTACCATCATCTTCAATATCAATTGTTACACCAGTTTCATCAATAATTTTCTTGATGGTTTTACCACCTGGTCCAATAACATCGCGAATCTTATCAGGATCAATTTCCATCGTAATGATTCGTGGTGCAAAGGGTGATAATTCCTCGCGCGGTTGACGTATTGCAGATAACATTTTACCAAGGATATGTTCTCTGCCAAGGCGTGCCTGCTCTAATGCATCTGTTAATATTTCTTTAGTAAGACCAGCTATTTTAATATCCATTTGAATAGCTGTAATCCCTTTTTCTGTTCCGGCAACTTTAAAGTCCATATCTCCCAGAGCATCTTCCATTCCCTGTATATCTGTTAATATGGTATAATACTCGCCATCTTTAACTAATCCCATTGCCACACCAGATACTGGGGCTTTAATAGGAACACCTGCATCCATTAACGAAAGTGTACTGCCACAAACGCTGCCCATTGAGCTTGAACCATTTGATTCAAGAACCTCGGAAACAAGTCTGATTGTGTACGGGAATTCAGTCTCTGAAGGAAGTACAGGGACTAAAGCACGTTCAGCCAATGCACCGTGTCCGATTTCGCGTCTGCCGGGGCCACGGGAAGGTCTGGTTTCGCCAACACTGAAGGATGGGAAATTATAATGATGCATGTAACGCTTGGACTCTTCCACTCCCAGGCCATCAAGAATTTGTTCGTCACCAATGGCTCCCAGCGTTGTCACTGTCAGAACCTGGGTTTGTCCACGCGTAAATAAACCAGAACCGTGTGTACGCGCCAGTAATCCAACTTCACAGCTTACAGGACGAACTTCATCTACTTTGCGGCCGTCGGGGCGGATTTTATCGACAGTAATCATTTTGCGAACAGTTTCTTTTACTATTTTTTGCAGACAATTGCTGACATCTTTTGCATTCTCAGGAAAGAGAG
This sequence comes from Anaerospora sp., assembly GCF_032013335.1. NCBI lineage: Bacteria > Bacillati > Bacillota > Negativicutes > Selenomonadales > Sporomusaceae > Anaerospora > Anaerospora sp. The sequence goes on from NZ_DALZUO010000004.1 coordinate 170,753, forward strand.
TGGCGAAATGAGCTGCTGCCTCTACTTTAAGTTGTTTGATTTGTTCTTCTCTTGCTAACTTATCCGGGTTAGTTACAGCAATTCGCATTCTTTCCGTAGCATAGCCCCGAACAGCTTCATCAATATCTGCAGGTATTTTATAAAGTTTTAGTTCACGTTTAGCTTTACCAACCTGTGCAACAATCTCATCTTGAAAAGCAACAATTTGTTTAATCACGTCGTGACCAAAGGTAATTGCTTCCAGGATAACTGCTTCCGACAATTCACTTGCTCCAGCCTCAACCATTAGTACGGCGTCACGAGTACCGGCAATTACTAAATTCAGTTCACTTTTTGCTTGTTCTTCAATTGTCGGATTAACGATCAATTCTCCAGCTATGCGACCAACTCTTACTCCCGCAATAGGACCGTTGAAAGGAATATCGGATATAGAAAGCGCGCATGACGCGCCAATCATTGCTGGAATCTCAGGCGAATTATTTTGATCTACCGACAAAACGGTTGCAACAACTTGTACATCATTACGAAACCCGTCGGCAAATAAGGGGCGAATAGGGCGGTCAATTAAGCGGCCTGAAAGGATGGCGGCTTCGCTCGGACGTCCTTCCCGTTTTATAAAGCCACCGGGAATTTTTCCTACTGAGTATAAACGTTCTTCATAATCAACAGTTAATGGGAAAAAATCAATTCCCTCTCTTGGTTCAGCTGACGCTGTAGCTGTTACTATTACTGCGGTATCACCATATCGAACCAGTACCGCACCACCGGCTTGCTTAGCTAATTTACCAGTCTCAATGACTAATGGTCTGCCTGACAATAGCATTTGAAAAGTATGCATTCAGGTCTTCCTCCTCTTAAACGCTGTTCTTTTTCTACCAAAGTTTAACACTTCGACATTTTTTTTAGTATTCCCTTTTTTCTTTTTGTCTAACCCCGAAAAATAAATAGAAAAGCGGGAATATCCCGCTTTTCCATTATTTTCTGAGATTCAATTTTTCAAGAATGGTACGATAACGATTTAAATCGTTGTCACGAAGATAGTTTAATAAACCTCTACGTTGACCAACCATTTTCAAAAGACCACGACGAGAGTGATGATCTTTCTTATGTTCTTTCAAATGCTCTGTCAAGTAATTAATACGTTCAGTCAAAATTGCAATTTGCACTTCTGGCGATCCAGTATCACTTTCATGAACACGATACTGTTCAATCAACATTTGCTTTTTTTCTGGTGTAAGCATAACGGCACCTCCTTTTCTTGTATCCCTATAGCCAAGACGATCGTCGGAGTGTCGATGATCCTCGCTACAGTTCATGTCAGATGCTATTCGCATCTTCATACTTTATCTATTTTATCATAAGGAATACTTACTGTAAAGTTTCTTATCGCTTTTATTTCAGATTTAGAAAAAGCGCTGTGCATCATTGATATCGAGGATTATCTGTTCCTTTAACGCTTCCGCTCCCGCAAATCGTATCTCACCTCGAAGACGGGATAGAAAGGATACTCGTACTTCTTTATTGTATAAATCACCATTAAAGTTTAGTATGAACACTTCCAGCCTGCGGATTTGCCCGTTAAAGGTAGGGTTTACACCGACATTCGCCACACCATTAAGCCAAGTGGTGCCTATTTTAATTTGTACAGCATATACACCATCTGCCGGTATTACCATGCCTGGAGGTATCGGCAGGTTTGCCGTAGGATATCCAAGCAGTCTCCCCCGCTGGTCACCATTTATTACTTTGCCATCCATTGTAAATGGTCGTCCAAGCAGTTTTGCGGCCTGCTGCACATCCCCGCCTGCAATCAACTGCCTAATGAGTGTACTGCTAACCAGAGATCCCTCAACTAAAACTGCCTCAGGTACCTGAACATCAAAATGATAGGCAATTCCCGCTTTTCTCAAGATCTCAGGTGTCCCCTTTCCCTGAAAGCCAAAAGTATAATTAGGGCCTACCACTACATGAGCAGGGCGAAAATTTCGCATCAATAACTGAATGAATTCAGCAGGCATAAGCTGTAAGAATTTTGCATCAAAAGGTATGGACATCAAAATATCGACTCCCATACCTGCAATAATCTCAACCTTCTCTTCTTCCGGCATGATAAAAGGTGGACACCGTTCAGGATCAATTATGCTTAGAGGATGATTGCTAAAGGTAAACACCACACTGGTACCGGATGACCGTTCAGCTAGTTGTACCGCCTGTCCAATTATTTGTTGATGTCCGGCGTGGACACCGTCAAAGGTTCCCAAAGCTATGGCAATATTCTCATGCTTGCTTATATCTGCGAGTTCCGTAAACAGCTCCATACCATTCTCCTCACATACCTAGATGATATTAGAATAAGGACAAAATCTTCACTGGTTTTAACAGTGAGGAGGTACTGTCATACTGTCCAATTCCAACTAAACGTTCTTGCGTATCATAAAGCCTTACTAAAGAACTTGGGCAAGTTTGAGTAAAAACTGCTTTCCCTTGCTGAAGGTCCTTACATTCTGATGGACTGAGCTTAACTAGCGGCAAATGTGCAACAGCAAAATCAAGAGGTAATACGATCGCTTCTTTTTTATTGCTGATCTCTTCAATAGAAACAGCTTGCTCCAGCGTAAAATCCCCAACTTTGGTACGAACCAAAAAGCTCATGACTGCAGGACAGCCAATCTTCCTGCCGATATCTTGGCAAAGTGAACGAATATACGTGCCTTTTGAACAGTCTACATCAAGCAACAGTGTTGACTGCCTGACTTCCAGTATGCGTATGTCGTGAATATGCACCTGACGGGCTTTGGGTTCGACAGCAATACCAGCGCGGGCTAACTCATACAATTTTTTCCCATCAACCTTTATTGCAGAATATACCGGCGGGATTTGCGTAATAGCTCCAATAAAAGTCGCCAGCACTTCTTCAAGTCGCTGGCGGGCAGGTAATTCACACGGACCGGTCTGCGTTACTTTACCGGTATCGTCACCGGTGTCAGTTTCAAAACCAAAAGTAACTTCTACTCGGTAACTTTTTGCAGCCTCTGTCGAATACTCGATCAGACGAGTGGCAGAGCCTAAAAATACCGGTAATACACCTGCAGCAGCTGGGTCGAGAGTTCCAGCATGACCTACTTTCTTCATAGCAAAAACCCGCCGTATATAGGATACTGCATCATGAGATGTCATGCCTGGCGGTTTTAATATATTGATTATACCATTCATTGCATCACCTGATTTGAGCAATAGCAACAGGCAATACTTGTTCTATCGCATTTTCCAAAGTATCATGAATGGTGCAGCCGGCAGCGCGAATATGTCCGCCTCCACCAAAAGTAAGGGCAACTTGACTCACATCTGCCCGATGCGACCGGAAACTAATTCTAACAGTCCGCTCATCAATCGCTCTAAATAAGATTGCTATTTCTACGCCCTCAATCGAGCGGGCATAGTTGATAAAGCCTTCTGTGTTTTCATCGGGATCATTGAGTAAGTCAGGTAAAATTGTCATAATGGCAATTTTACCTTCATAATGAGTCTCAATCGTTTGTAATACTTTCGTCAACGTGATAAGGTTTGCAATTGACCGCTGTTCCAAGGCCTCAGATATAACTTGAGGCTGCGCTCCGGCATCAACCAAATCTGCTGCGTAGTGCAAGGTAGACGCCGTGGTATTTGCATACCGAAAGAAGCCGCAGTCTGTTGCTATTGCCGTATACAGGCAAGTACCAATATCTGCCGTTACCTTAGACTTCATTAGGTTCAACAACGCAAGAATAATTTCTCCCGTTGCTGCTGCTTTGCTGTCAATATAGTAATAATCAGCGAATCTCGTATTCGAGATGTGATGATCAAGGTTAAGGATCGGCGCCTTAACCGTATTCTGTACTTTTCCGATTCGCTCAATATCACTTGCATCCAGGACTACGAGCAAATCTGTAGTAAACCGGTCATTATCGACCGGTTTACTAATTTTTTTCCAATTAGGTAAAAAATGATACGTTGCAGGAACAACATCATCAAGCAACATATATACTTTTTTACCATCTGCCTGCAGTGCCTCATATAGAGCCAGCATGGAGCCCAGCGAGTCTCCATCGGGATGTACGTGTGCAGTTAGTACGATTGTGTTTGCACTATGCAGCATTTCAGCCACTTGCGGCAATGATATCTCCATGGCTATTGATCCTCTTCCTGCTTGAGTTTATCCAATAGCGTTTGAATATGAACGCTATGATCAAGCGATTCATCCAATTGCAGCAGCAATTCCGGAGAATGCCGGATTTTCAAGCGCTTTCCAACCTCAGCCCGGATAAAGCCCAGCGCTTTTTGTAATCCCTGCCAGGTTTCTTCTTTTTGTTCTTTGCTTCCAAATAAGCTTAAATATACTTTTGCCTGACGCAAATCCCCCGTAGCTTCCACCCTGGTAACCGTTACAAAACCAATACGTGGATCTTTAAGGTCAGTCAGAATCATTTTACTTACTTCTTGCTTAATAAATTCCTGTACTTTTTCCAGTCGCAGCTGACCCATTATAACCCCTCCGCTTTTGCACTAAGTACCTGGCTTAACCACTTCCATAGCGAATGCTTCAATGATATCTCCCTCTTTTATGTCGCGGAATTTTTCAATCGATAAGCCGCATTCATAGCCAGTGGCAACTTCTTTTACATCATCTTTGAAACGGCGTAAAGCATCGATCTTACCTTCATGCACTACTATACCATTGCGTATAAGGCGTACTTGCGACGAATTGGTAATTTTGCCTTCCAGAACATAGGAGCCGGCAACAACAGCTTTAGGAATGGAAATAACTTTACGTACTTCCAGCCGCCCTTGAATCACTTCTTTATACTCTGGAGCAAGCATACCTGTCATAGCTGCTTCTACATCATTAATTGCCTCGTAAATAACACGGTATGTCTTAAGATCAACTTTTTCACTTTCAGCCGCTTTACGTGCATTAGCATCAGGGCGAACATTAAAGCCCATGATTAATGCATTTGATGCAGATGCAAGCATGACGTCTGACTCATTAATCGCACCAACGCCTGCATGAATAATGTTTACCCGTACTTCTTTATTCTTTAATGCCATTAAAGACTGGCGCAGCGCTTCAATTGAACCCTGCACATCCGCCTTAATGACGATATTTAAATCTTTTAACGTACCGTCTTGAATTTGCTTAAAGATATCATCCAAGGTAACTTTCTGCGTTTGCGACATATCGTCAGTCCGCTTTTTAGCTATGCGTTTTTCAGCTACTGCCCGGGCTATTTTTTCATCAGTTACATTTAGTATATCCCCAGCTTGAGGAACATCAGACAAGCCCAAAACTTCAACAGGCATTGAAGGCTCAGCTTTTTTGACCTTTTCCCCTCTGTCATTGACCATAGCGCGCACTTTGCCGTGAGCAGTACCGGCGATTATCGTATCACCAATACGCAACGTACCTTTTTGGACTAACACAGTTGCCACCGGCCCGCGGCCCTTATCCAGCTGTGCCTCAATAATTGTTCCGAGAGCATTACGGTTCGGATTTGCTTTTAACTCTTGCATTTCTGCTACCAAAAGAATCATTTCAAGCAATTCGCTCAAACCAGTCTTTTGTTGGGCAGAAACAGGGGCCATAATCGTATCGCCGCCCCATTCCTCAGAGATCAGACCATGCTCAGACAACTGCTGTTTGACACGATCCGGATTTGCTCCAGGACGGTCCATTTTATTAACTGCTACAATGATAGGAACATTAGCAGATTTAGCATGGTTAATTGCTTCTATCGTCTGCGGCATTACGCCGTCATCAGCGGCAACAACCAATATGGCAATATCTGTTACTTTAGCTCCCCGGGCCCTCATAGCAGTGAATGCTTCATGGCCGGGAGTATCAAGAAAGACTATTTTCTTATTCTTATAATTAACTTGATACGCGCCAATGTGCTGGGTGATTCCGCCCGCTTCCTGGGAAGTAACACTTGTCTGGCGGATAGCGTCCAATAATGATGTCTTGCCGTGATCTACGTGTCCCATAATGGTAACCACAGGAGGACGTAAAACCAATGTTTCAGGATCATCCTCAATTTCGGCAATTTCTGTCGGATCTTCTTCCGGTGGCAATTCTTCAACCGTAATGCCAAAATCTTCAGCTAAAATAGTGGCAGTATCGATATCCACTTCCTGATTAATAGTGGCCATCACGCCAAGAGCCATCAGCTTTTTAATAATCTCGCTGACTTCACGCCCCATTTTTCCGGACAATTCTTTAACGGTAAGCGATCCACCAAGCTTGATTACTTTTGGTTTTGCTGGCTGCACAGGCTGAGAAGCAGCATTTTGCTGACGATTTTGCTGGTTATGCCGCCCTTGATCTTTACCACGATTTCTATTCTGGTTATTCTGCTGACCATATTGAGGTCTGCCTTTTTGCTGCGGACCCTGTTGAGACCTCGGTGGCTGCTGCCCGGCTGACCGATTACCAGTTGAATTTGAACGCTGTTGATTGCTTCCCGATTGCTGCTGGAAAGGCGGTCTATTCTGCCCTTGCGGTTGCATAGGACGCTGCTGGTTCATTCCCTGTCCCTGCTGCTGATATGGCGGTCTGTTGTTATTAAAATTATTCTGCCCTTGCGGCTGCATAGGACGCTGTTGGTTCATTCCCTGT
>NZ_DALZUO010000004.1:177501-214503 GCF_032013335.1 Anaerospora sp.
CTGTTGTTATTAAAGTTATTCTGCCCTTGCGGCTGCATAGGACGCTGTTGGTTCATTCCCTGTTGTCCTTGTTGTTGATATGGCGGTCTGTTGTTATTCTGCCCCTGTGGCTGCATAGGACGCTGTTGGTTCATTCCCTGTTGTCCCTGCTGCTGATACGGTGGTCTCGGAGCTTGGTTATTATTGTTTGCTGCAGTATGATCTGTGCTTGGCTGACTAGGCTTATTAACTTTCTCGGCCACATCCGGTGCGGCAGCTTTTGGAGCCTTTCCGCTCTGATCTTCATTACCGGTTTTACGGGCAAAGGTTCTTTCTAAAACCACTTTTGCATCATCGTCGACACTACTCATATGATTCTTGGCAGTAATGCTATTTCGGCTTAATATATCTATAATTACTTTGCTAGTTGTACTATAATCTTTTGCTAATTCATATATTCTATGTTTGGACATTGATCCACCCCCAAATTTCTATCTCCCAAAATCAAACATCAGACAAGAGCTTTGCAAGAGAACGGCTAAAGCCTTCATCGGTTAGGACAATTGCAGCACGCTGAACTTTACCAATCGACTCTCCCATTTCTTGTTTAGAAAGAACTTCATATATCGGAACCTCATAATAAGAGGTTAAATCATGATAGTTTTTCTTGCTATTTTTTGAAGCATCAGTTGCGAGTAACACTATTCTAGCTTTGCGTGAGCGAACTGCTTTCTCAACAGCAAACTCACCAGAAACTATCCGTCCTGCCTTTTGTGCAAGGCCGAGTAAATCGGCAATTCTCTTTTTATCCATTTTGAATGAGACCATTACGGACAGATTCGTATACTTCAGGCGCAACGGCATGCTTTAAAGCGCGTTCCAGCCTTTTCTCTTTATAAGCTTTTGTGAAACATTGTTCTGTTGCGCAGACGTATGCTCCCCTCCCTGCTTTCTTACCGCTGGGATCTAAAGAAACAACACCATCAGGCGCCCGAACAACCCGAATTAATTCTTTTTTATTTTTCATTTCTTGACAGCCAACACACATACGCTGAGGAATTTTTTTTTGTTTCACGAAAACTCCCCCCTTAATTGCTGGCTTGAGCTTGAGACTCGCTTTTTATATCAATTTTCCAACCAGTCAATTTTGCTGCCAACCGGGCATTCTGCCCTTCCTTGCCGATAGCTAGCGATAATTGATAGTCGGGAACAATAACCTTAGATATTTTCTCTGCTTCATTTGCCTCAACCGAAACCACCTTTGCGGGACTTAAGGCATTAGCAATATACTTTGCGGGGTCGGCGTTCCACTTTACTATATCAATTTTTTCGCCTCTAAGCTCATTAACAATTGTCTGAACACGCATCCCTTTGTGGCCTACACAGGCTCCAACAGGATCTACATTTTCATCACGGGAATGAACAGCGATTTTAGAACGAAGCCCTGGTTCGCGAGCAACCGACTTAAGTTCTACCACACCATCATGAATTTCAGGAACCTCTAATTCAAAAAGACGTTTTAGAAGTCCGGGATGCGTACGGGAAACAAGGATTTGCGGCCCTTTAGTCGTCTTTTTTACTTCTATAATATATGTTTTTAAACGATCACCGTGTTTATATGCTTCTCCCGGAATTTGTTCAAGCGGAGCAAGGATCGCTTCCGCTTTTCCTAGATCAACAAACACATTTTTTTGCTCAATTCGTTGAACAATGCCTGTTACAATATCGCTTTCACGATTGGAAAATTCCTCATAAATAATGCCGCGCTCGGCTTCGCGAATCCGCTGAACTACGACTTGCTTAGCAGTTTGAGCAGCAATACGGCCGAAATTTTTCGGCGTTACTTCCACTTCAACTACATCTTCCAATTCGTAGCGGGGATCAACTGCTCTTGCTTCGCTTAACGACATTTCCAGCCGCGAATCCTTTACTTCTTCGACTACTGTTTTGCGGGCATATACATGAATTTCACCAGTAAGTCTATCCAATGAAACATGCACATTTTGTGCCGAGCCAAAATTTCGTTTATAAGCAGAAATTAAAGCCGCTTCAATAGCATCGAAAATAATTTCCGCCGCTATTCCTTTTTCCTTTCCCAATTGTTCAAAAGCTTGCATGAAGTCTGCATTCACCCATATTCCCCCTATTCAATTTTAAATATCTTAAAATGTAAGATGTAATCTAACTTGCGAGGCTTTTTCCCTCGGTATAGCAACCTCTCTGCCTTCGACATCCAGGTGTATATCACCGTCCGTCATAAGACCCTTCAATGTACCTACCACCATTTTCAGTCCATCTATTGGAGCAAACGTATGTACTTCCACTTTATCACCTATATGGCGTACAAAATCCTTTTCCTTTTTCAATACCCGGTCTAGTCCAGGCGAAGATACTTCAAGGTAGTAGCTCTCTTTAATTGGATCTAATTCATCCAGCTTGGCTTCCAGTCTTTCACTTACCCACTGACAATCATCCATTTCAATTCCTTCAGGTTTGTCTAAAAACACGCGCAAATACCAGTCTCGCTCTTTTACATATTCTACATCAACCAATTCCAAGGCAGTGCCATTGGTGATGTCTAAAACCAACTTTTCCACAAATTTCTCTGTTTGTTCCCGTGACATGCTAACACCTCCGTCAATCAATTACTATTATTGTTGCCTAATGTGATAGTACCTTATACCCTATATCTGGAAGTGGTTGTATTGTAAAACGATGTCTGCCACACCAAGATGAAAGAGTGGGTGTAGAACCCACTCTTGTGAAACGCGGAAAATTGTACTAATTCTAGTATAGCACCCTATACAAGTGATTACAACAGTAAAGTGTATTTTTTAAGCAAACAGCATAATCTGATCATCTTCGGGCAGTTGATTCAGACAGCCATGCTCTTTTAAAATTTCAATAACCGTTTTTGAAATCCGCGAACGGTTACGTAGATCTTCCACAGACAAGAATTCCCTACCTTTACGAGCTTGTACAATATTATGAGCTGCCGTATCGCCAAGTCCCTGCAATGAAGCTAGCGGCGGCAATAAACCATTATCAACAATTAAAAATTTAGTAGCATCTGACTGATATAAATCGACTTTATGTAATACATAACCGCGAAGATTCATCTCCAGTGCTATCTCCACGATAGTGTGCAAGCCCTTCTCTTTCGCAGTGAGAGTATTGCCTTTTTGTTCAAATTCATTTAATTTCCCACGCAGCGCCGCTTCTCCCTGCACAATTAAATGGGCATCAAATTCAGTAGCCCTAACTGTGAAATAGGCGGCATAAAATGCCAAGGGCCGATGGATTTTAAACCAGGCAATTCTGACTGCCATCATTACATACGCAACAGCATGCGCTTTAGGGAACATATACTTTATCTTCTGGCAAGAATCAATATACCACTCGGGCACATTTTTAAGACGAATTTTTTCTACATCTTCACTCTTGACACCTTTTCCCTTACGAACACTCTCCATAATTTTAAATGCAAGCTGAGGATCAACTGCTTTGTGAATTAGGTATACCATAATATCATCCCGTGCCGATATAGCTTCAGACAATTTGGCAGTCCCATTTTTAATCAAATCTTGTGCATTGTTTAACCAAACATCCGTCCCATGTGAAAATCCGCTGATACGCACTAATTCACTAAATGTTTTCGGCTTTGTATCTTCAAGCATTTGACGAACAAATTTTGTGCCAAACTCGGGTATGCCAAAAGTTCCTACCGTGCTTCCCAATTGATTTGGCGTAAGTTTAAGTGCAGTAGTAGAAGAAAACAAACTCATGGTCTCAGCATCATCAAAAGGAATGTTGAGTGGGTCAAGTCCGGTCACATCCTGCAGCATTCGTATGACGGTAGGATCGTCATGTCCCAGAATATCCAGCTTAACCAAACGGCTGCTAATCGAGTGATAGTCAAAATGTGTTGTTATTGTGGATGAATTTTTATCATCGGCGGGATGCTGTATCGGTGTGAAATGATGAACGTCCATATCACGGGGAACAACCATGATACCACCGGGATGCTGTCCCGTTGTCCGTTTAACACCGGTACAACCAGCAATTAATTTGTTGATATGCGCATTGCGGACGGTAAGTCCCCGCTCTGTAAAGTAATTTTTTACATACCCGTAAGCTGTCTTTTCCGCAATAGTTGCAATTGTACCTGCACGGAAAACATTATCCTTGCCAAACAATTCTTCCGTATATTTATGAGCTACCGGCTGATAGGTTCCGGAGAAATTCAAATCAATATCAGGAACTTTATCACCATGGAAGCCCATAAATACGGCAAAGGGTATATCGTGACCGTCTTTGATATACTGACTCTTGCACTTCGGGCACTCCTTATCGGGTAAGTCAAAGCCACCGCCATAAGTGCCGTCAGTAATAAATTCATTATGTTTACATACGGGACAACGCCAGTGTGGCGGCAGAGGATTAACTTCGGTAATGCTTGTCATCGTTGCAACGAAAGATGAGCCTACTGACCCCCGTGATCCAACGAGATATCCGTCATCAAGTGATTTTTTTACCAGCTTGTGAGCAATAAAATACAATACCGCAAAACCATTATTGATAATGGACTTCAATTCATATTCCAGTCGAGCCGAAACAATTTCCGGCAAGTCTTCACCATACAAAGATCTTGCTTTTTCGTATGACATATCACGGATTGCTTCTTCAGCACCCGGAATCTTAGGTGAATACAATTCATCTGGAATTGGTTTAAACACCTCGATTAATTCACTAATCTTACGGGTATTTTCGACAACAACCTCATAGGCCTTTTTAGCTCCTAAATACGAAAATTCCGTAAGCATTTCTTCAGTAGTACGGAAATACAAAGGTGGCTGATGTTCTGCATCGGCAAAACCTTTCCCGGCCATCAGAATCTGGCGGTAAACGCTGTCACTGGCATTCATGAAATGAACATCACAAGTTGCCACTACTAACTTATTCAACTGCTTGCCTAAATCGCAAACTTTGCGGTTTATTTGACGCAATTCCTCTTCATTGGCAACAAGGCCTTTACGCAGCATAAATTCGTTATTTCCTGTCGGCTGTATCTCCAGATAATCGTAAAAAGAAGCTATTTCCACTAATTCTGTATCACTTGCACCATTAACTATTGCCTGAATTAGTTCGCCAGCCTCACAAGCCGATCCCAACACCAGGCCTTCCCGGTGTTCTGCCAATATCTTTTTGGGAATCCGTGGTGTCCGGTGAAAATATTTTAAATGGGAAATCGAAACTAAGCGGTATAAGTTCCGCAAGCCAATTGAATTTTTAGCTAAAATAACAATATGGTAGGCTTTATTTATGTCGGCATCAAATAAGTAGCCTTCCATTCCATAGATAACTTTAATGCCCTCTTTGCTAGCTATTTCCTGTGCTTCCGGAAATGCCTGCACTACGCCATGATCTGTTATCGCAACTGCAGGATGCTTCCATTTTGCTGCCGTTTTTATCAGGCTTTTTACCGACACGACAGAGTCCATGTTGGACATGCGGGTATGGGCATGAAGCTCAACTCTCGGTATTTCACTCGTATCCATACGCTCCGGCTGCCGCTCAGTCCGATACATGCTGTCGGCAAATAAGACTAGTTCATTGGCAAATTTATCATACTGCACAGTACCTTTTACTTTAATTGGCATACCTTCTTTAAGGGCATCACCAATTTTTTTCGACTGTTCCTGCGTGTCAAAAAAAGCTTTGCCGCTAAGGCCATCCGTTGCATCAACAACATCAAAAGTTAGTAAGAAGCGCCCTGATTTTAATTCCCGCATCTCAAAGTTAAGCAGTTCTCCTGCCACAACAATATTGCGGCCTTCTTCCTGTACAGATGAAATTAATTGAGGGATATCTTTTATATTCCGGCCAAAGATAAGTGGATTTTCATCTTTCTCCTTACTCTCTGATACGGAGCTTTCCGTCAATGCTTCCAGATATTCAGGGGTCAATAAGTCGGCATCACATGTGAGAGGCAAATCAGCTTCACTGCTTCTGAAAGAAACCTCCAGGCGTTGTCCGCATTCATTCCATACTGTAGTGGCTATCGTTTGCGGAATACCCCGTTCTGTCAGCATCTCTGCCGATAAATCACCAACTGTTTCTATCATGAGTATTTTACCGTTAAAATCCCATTGAGCACTTGCTAATAAACAACGAACCGTATGATTATCGCCGGCAATTTTACCAACAAAATCAGTCCATTGCGTCTTCAAATACTCCTCTACTGATTGTCTGTCGGCAATGAAGGATACTTTATGAAGTCCACACTGCTTTGCGAGCATTTGCTCGGCAAGCTTTATTATATTTTCCGGGACTGGTTTCGTAAAAGTAATATGTATGTTCCATATTCGCTTATTTACATCAACATATACCCGGCTGACATTTGCACTTTGGAGCGCAGCCTTATGAGCAGCATCAATTTCTAAGTCATGGACAAAAGCCATAAAATTCTGTTGGTTTTCAGGGATAATACAGTAATTTTTCATGACTTTCTCTCCTTTAACACAATTAAAGACAACCTCTATTGTAACACACTAACCTTAAGAAATGCACTCCCTGTAAAAAAGGAAAAAAGCGTGTAAGCTCACGCCTTTTCCCTTTTTACTATATCTGCTCTAAGAATGTACGAATCTCTTCAATGTAGTTTTCTTTACTAATAAGACGAACTTCACCTGTGCGCCGTGACTTAACTTCAATAACACCTTCGTTTATGACTTTAGGCCCTACAGTAATTTTCAATGGATAGCCGATTAAATCAGCATCTTTGAATTTGACTCCAGGCCGCTCATTGCGATCATCAAAAACAGTTTCAATTCCAGCTTTATTCAGAGCCAGATAGAATTCTTCCGCTAACTTCATCTGCTCAGTATCTTTAGTGCTGATTGGAACAATAACTGCATGATAGGGAGCAATCGGCACCGGCCAGATAATACCATCTTTATCATTATTTTGTTCAATTGATGCAGCCATTGTCCGGCTCACACCAATTCCATAGCATCCCATTACCATTGGCTTTTCCCTGCCATTCTCGTCAAGGAAGGTGGCCGCTAAGGAGGCACTATATTTAGTACGAAGTTTGAAAATATGCCCTACTTCAATACCTCTTGCTGTTTTTACGGCTTGTCCGCATCGCGGGCAAGGATCGTTTTCCTGAATCATACGTATGTCAGCAACTTTATTTGCGGTAAAATCGCGGTTCGGATTTACATTTATCAGATGCTGATCCGGTTTATTAGCACCGCATACGGCATTAATCAGTTCCATAACCGTATTATCGGCAATGATTGTGACATTTTTTAAAGCTACAGGTCCAATAAACCCTGTTGCGCTTCCTAGTTCTTTAATCGTCTGCTCACTAGCCAATTCCAGCATCAGGCAGTTGAGCTCATTCTTGACTTTTATTTCATTTACTTCGTGATCCCCACGAACTAGTGCCAAAACAACTTCTTTCTCCGTCTGATAAGCGACTGTTTTAATCAGGCGCTCAGAGCTAATCTGCAGAAAAGCGGTTACCTCTGCAATTGTTTTTGCTGCAGGAGTTTCGACTACAGACAATTGTTTGACAGCTTCTTGCTCCGGTTTTAAAGGCAACAATTCCGCTTTTTCCACATTCGCGGCGTAGTTACATTCCGTGCAATACACAATGGCATCTTCACCAGAGTCGGCAATTACCATAAATTCATGAGAACCGCTGCCTCCGATGGCGCCTGAATCTGCCTCAACAGGCCGGCAGGTCAGTCCGCACCGTTCAAAAATTGTTGTATATGCATCATACATTTTCATGTAGCTATCATGTAAGCCTTCTTCGTTGCGATCGAAGGAATACAAGTCTTTCATGATAAATTCGCGCCCTCTCATCAAGCCAAAGCGCGGACGTATTTCATCACGATATTTATTCTGGATTTGATATAACATCAACGGAAGCTGACGATAGGACCTTACATCTGTTTTGGCAACGGTAGTGATCATTTCTTCGTGAGTTGGCCCTAAACAAAAATCCCGGCCATGGCGGTCTTTCAGACGGAACATTTCATCTCCATAAACATCCCATCTGCCTGTCTCCGTCCAGAGTTCAGAGGGCTGGACGATTGGCATCAATAATTCTTGGCCACCTTTTGCGTCCATTTCCTCTCGGACAATATTTTCAATTTTTTTCAATATTTTTAATGCTAAAGGCAAATAGGTATAAAAGCCACCTGCAGCCTTGCGAATCATGCCTGCGCGAAGCATCAGCTGATGGCTGGTCACTTCCGCCTCTGCCGGAGTCTCCCGCAAAGTTGGTGCATATAAATACGAAGCACGCATAATTATTTCCCCTCCACGATAAGCTTATCTAATTCAACAAATAAGGCTGCTACAAGTTCCTCTTCCGGTACTTTGCGAATGATTTCACCCTTACGAAATAACAGCCCCTGACCCATTCCGCCTGCAATACCGATATCTGCCTCTTTAGCCTCGCCAGGGCCATTCACAACACAACCCATTACGGCTACTTTTATTGGCTTCTGGACCCCTTTAAGGCGGTCTTCCACCTGATGAGCAAGTGAAATCAGATCGATATTACATCTGCCGCAAGTAGGACAAGAAATTAGTGTTGGTCCGTACTCACGAAGTCCTAATGATTTTAGAATCTCATTGCCTACCTTTACTTCTTCTACCGGATCTCCTGTAAGGGACACCCGGATTGTATCACCAATTCCCTGGGCTAAAAGTGCTCCGATTCCTACCGCTGATTTAATAACTCCCGAATTCACAGTGCCAGCCTCAGTAATTCCCAGGTGCAAAGGATAGTCCACAGTATCAGACATAAGCCGGTAGGCTGCAATAGTCGTCGGTACATCATTGGCCTTAAGTGAAATCTTAATGTCATAAAAACCGAGATTCTCTAAGATTGCAATATGCTGCAAGGCACTTTCAACCATTGCCTCCGGAGTTGGATGTCCACCGTATTTCGCTAATAAAACCTTATCCAAAGAACCGGCGTTTACGCCAATCCGGATAGGAGTATGTTTTTTTTGCGCCTCTTTTACAACTTTCTCAACATGATCTGCCTGTCCAATATTGCCCGGGTTTAGGCGCAGCCCGTCAATTCCGCGTTCCAGACAAACTAAAGCCAACCGGTAATCAAAATGAATGTCCGCAATAAGCGGCACTGTCACAAGGCTTTTAATTTTGTCGATTGCCTGGGCCGCTGCCATATCAGGAATCGCTAGCCGAACAATGTCACAGCCTGCAGCTGCCAGCGCAGCAATTTGTCTTGCAGTTGCCTCTACATTATCTGTCTTGGTAGTTGTCATTGATTGAACAGAAATAGGGGCATTTGAGCCAATACCCCTATCTCCTATTTGAATGAATCTGGTTTTCTTTCGTTCCATATTCCTCACCTTAAAACAGCTTCAGTCTGCTAATATCTTTAAATGTAGCTAATACAAACAATAACATCAGCAGAGCAAAACCAATCATTTGTACAAACTGAAGACTATTGCGGTTTAAAGGCTTTCCACGTATTCCTTCTACCGCCAAGGTCACAACGTGTCCGCCATCAAGTACTGGAACGGGCAATAAATTAATCAAGCCTAAGTTTATACTTAAGAAAGCAGCAAATTGGAGAAGAGGAATCAAGCCAGATTGTGCAACCTGTCCTGCCATTTGGGCTACACCAATAGGACCGGCCACATCGGCTTCAATTTTTCCAGTTACCATTTGCCCGAGTCCCGCCAGCATACTAGAAGCAATCGTATATGTATGTTTCACCGCTATATTCGTCGCCTCAATAAAACCTGGGCGTTTAATCAAAATTTCAGGTGTTACGCCGATAATTCCTCTGTTCGCCCGCTGATCATATTCGGGAATCAAGGCTACGGACTGTATAGCTCCGCTGCGCTCTATGGTTATCGTAAGTTGATTACCTGCATTTGATTGAATCATAGTCACAAACTGCTGCCAAGTCGTAACAGGTGCTCCATTAACGGCTTTGATATGATCACCAGGCAAAAGTCCGGCAACAGCAGCAGGTTTATCTTGTAAGATATTACCTACTACAGCCTTTTCTGAAGGCATCTCAATGCCATAGCCTAAGAAGACGATAACGAAAAGCAGTACCGGCAAAACGAAATTCATTGCTGAGCCGGCAATAATCACTAACATTCGTGCCCAAACCGGTTTGGCAGAAAATGATCGTTCATCCTGTTCTTCATCCGGATCCATTCCAGCAATTTTATTAAAGCCGCCTAGCGGGATAATTCGTAAGGAGTAAACCGTTTCTCCGTAGCGTCGGCTAAAAATCTTAGGACCAAAACCGATAGCAAATTCATCTACCCTCATGCCTACCATTTTGGCAGTCATAAAATGTCCTAACTCGTGAACAAAAATCAAGAGACCGAAAACAAAGATAGTCGCTATTACAGTGGTGGACAATACAATCACCTACCTATGTATTTTCTCTTTCATACCTAGCCACAAGCTCTCGCGCATACTCACGCGCCCAACTATCAGCCGCAAAAATTGCTGGTAAAGATGGCTTGAGCACGTTCTGATGCTGATCAATAGTAGCTTCAATAATAGTAGTTATTTCTAAAAAAGGCAATTGATTTGCCAAAAAGGCATGAACCGCAATCTCATTTGCAGCGTTAAAGACACAGGGCAGCGTACCGCCGCACCGGCCTACACGGTAGGCTAAGTCTAAACCGCGAAATGTTTTTTTATCCGGTGGCATAAACTCCAGGCTTATTAACCTAGTCCAGTCCATGACCGGAGCAGGCGAGGTGATTCGCTGAGGATAAGTCAACGCATACTGAATAGGCAGCCGCATATCCGGTTTCCCCAGTTGAGCGATTGTACTGCCATCAACGAACTCTACCATGGAATGAATAATGCTTTGCGGATGTACAACTACATCAATATTATCATATTCAATGTCGAAAAGCCATTTAGCCTCTATTACTTCCAGCCCCTTATTAACTAAGGTGGCTGAGTCAACCGTAATCTTTTTCCCCATCGACCAGTTCGGATGGCATAAACATTGTTCAACAGTAATTGTGCCCAATTGCTCCGTCGTATAGCCGCGAAAAGGACCACCGGAGGCAGTAATTAACAGACGTTTGACCGTTTTGGAATCTTCACCATGCAAGCACTGCATCAAAGCACTGTGCTCACTATCTACAGGCAGCAATTGAACCCCTTTTTTCCGGGCAAGTTGAGTGACAATTTCTCCTGCCGCAACTAACGTTTCTTTATTTGCTAACGCTATATTTTTGCCCGCTTCAATAGCAGTGATTGTCGGCTTAATTCCTGCAGCTCCTACCATAGCAGTTAGAACGGTATCGGTTTCCCTAAGTGCAGCAGCCTCAAGCAGTCCCTCTTCACCAGCAAGAATTCTGGTTGTTCCCCTATACCGGCTTTTAAGACGTGCTGCCGCTTTGTCGTCAACCAGGACGGCAATAAGAGGATTAAATCTTTGAATCTGTTCTTCCAGCAAAACATCATTATGATACGCGGCTAAAGCAGTCACCCGGTAAAGCTCGGGGTGATGAGTTATTACATCCAGCGTTTGCGTACCAATGGATCCTGTACTTCCTAAAATTGCAACGTGATGCATTCCAACCTACTCCTTAACTCCTTAGGGCGTGTTTTCAAACTATCAAAAACGTCAACTGACGGTGCTTTTTGCACCATACTTCGTTAATTTTTTTTGAAATAAAGGCCCATTATTCCTGCAAAAAATTGCCTTGTCTGGCACAAAAATCACTCGCCATTGACCATTCCGCTAGTTTGAAGACACACCCTTAACGTATTAAAAAAAACTCTACGTAATAATATACGGCTGGTACTGCGAACATAATACTATCAAATCGATCCAGGACACCACCATGTCCTGGTAATAATCTACCTGAATCCTTCACACAGCAGTAGCGTTTTAAGGAAGACTCTACTAAATCCCCCAAAGGAGCTACCAATCCAACGAATACTCCCATAAAAAAGGAATGAATTAACGCAATGTGAAAGAAATGACCTAAAATCAACACTGCAAAGATACTGCCAAACAGACCGCCTATGGCTCCTTCCCTGGTTTTCCCCGGACTAATCGCGGGGCATAACTTAGCCTTCCCAAATTTAGAGCCAACTAAATAAGCAAAAGTATCACTGGCCCAAGTCCCTACAAATGCTATCCATAAATACATAGCACCTGTGGTCATTCCAGCTGAAGTGCTGGATAATGACGGTTCCAGGAAGCGAAGGAGCAGCAAATGACTAAAAGGTAAAGCAATATATAATAAGCCTAATAGAGTTAATGCGGCATCAACCAGTGAAAATTTTCCATAAGAAATGACCGTTTTTCCTAAAATAATTAATGAAATCAATGTAAGAACAGTTACCGTTTCCTGTGAATTCCCGACCCATGCACACCCCAAGACCAGAGCAACTCCAATAAGTCCGAGGAGTTTGGACGGATAAATTCCATTTTGTTCTACCATTACACAATACTCATGCCATGCCGCCAACGCCAAAAAACTAACGGTTAAACCAAATAACCACTGTCCGTAATTGATGACATATACGGCTACGGGTATGCCGACCAAGGCTGTTGCAATGCGTTTTGCAAGCATAAGTCACCTACTTTACTTTTTCAATCCGCCAAATCTACGTTCTCTATTTTGGAAATCACTGATGGCTTGAACAAGCAGCTCAGGAGTAAAATCAGGCCAGTTTTCCTCAGTAAACCAAAATTCAGTATATGCACATTGCCATAGCAGAAAATTACTAATCCGCAAATCACCGCTTGGACGAATTAACAAGTCCGGATCAGGCAGATTGGCTGTGTAAAGTTGCTGCTGTATTGTATTCTCTGTAATATCTTCCGGTTTTATCATTCCATCACGCACTTGACTGGCAATAATTTGAACAGCACGAGTAATCTCTGTCCTGGCACCATAGTTAACTGCTAAGTTTAGTACAAGACCAGTATTATTCGCCGTGCGAGTCTGGGCCTTTTCAATTTTACGCCTTAACATATCCGACAATTCTTCCGTCTTGCCAAGAAAACGCACCTTAACATTGTTCTGATGCATCTCTTCAATATTACCATCCAAATAATCAGATATAAGCTTCATAAGTAAATGTACTTCTTCGGTTGGTCTTTTCCAGTTTTCCGTGGAAAAGGCATAGGCGGTAAGAGCTCCAACCCCGATATCCGAGGAAAATCGCACAATTTTTTTAAGTGTTTCTGCGCCTTCACGGTGACCAAATGCACGTGGCATTCCCCGTTTCTGGGCCCATCTTCCGTTGCCATCCATAATAATGGCTATATGCTTGGGAATTCGTTTTTCATCAAGAGCCTGATACAAATGGGACTTATCTTCTGCTCCGCCAATCTTGCTGAGCCATTTTTTCCACATGACTTAAAACCTCCAAGCCAAACTTTGAAACCCCCTCTTGCAAGGGGGTTTCAGTTATGGAGCTGCAATAGCACCAACAGGGCAAACCGCTGCACAGGCACCGCATTCAACACAATCTTCGCTTATAGCAAAAATTGGGCTGCCTTCACTTATCGCACCAACCGGACAAGTAGCCGCGCAGCTGCCACAAGCGATGCACTCTTCATTAATTTTATAGGACACAATCAACCCTCCTTTGCCATTTTTGCTGCAGCAATCAGATGATATACTTCGCTCTCATCGATACGCTGATGTAAAACGTAAAAGCTGTTTTCTTCCAGCGCAAACGTGATACGAGGCGGACGCGTAAAAGTAAGTACATATTGATGACCGCTTCTTTCAAATTCAGCAATAACATCCTTTAATGGACGACCTACTGCATCTAAGCATTGGACAACACAATCATTACTCATAAAGGAATTATACTTCCATAATTTCTTTTTCTTTTGCTGCCATCACAGAATCAACTTCTTTAATATACTTATCTGTTAACTTCTGCATGTCATCCTGCGATTTTTTAGCCTCATCTTCAGAGATGGTTTTGTCTTTTTCTAGTTTTTTTACCGCATCATTTGCATCACGACGAAGGTTCCGAACAGCAACCCGGGACTCTTCCGCTTTTTTATGTACCATTTTGACTAATTCAGTGCGGCGTTCTTGTGTTAACTGGGGAATATTCAGACGTATTACCGAACCATCGCTGTTAGGAGTAAGTCCTAAATCAGATTTTTGAATTGATTTCTCAATAGGGGCAAGCATGTTCTTTTCCCACGGCTGAATAATAATGGTCCGTGGTTCCGGAACCGAGATGTTCGCCACTTGATTGACCGGTGATGGCGTACCATAATAATCAACCATAATTTTATCAAGAAGCGACGGGGTAGCTCTTCCTGCACGAATAGAAGCACATTCTTTACGAAGAGCTTCTATTGCTTTTTTCATTTTGTCTTCGTGCAATGTCTGTATTTCTTTAACGGTCATTTCTAGCTCCTCCCACAATAGTTCCAATATTTTGACCAGTTGCTGCTTTCAAAATATTACCGACTTCATCAATGCTAAAAACAACAATAGGAATATTATTATCCATACATAGTGTGGTTGCCGTTGCATCCATAACGCCCAGTCCACGTTTAATTACCTCTAGATAATCCAATTCAGTAAACTTTATGGCATCAGGATTGTAGCGTGGATCGCAGTCATACACGCCATCAGCAAATTTTTTCGCCATTAATATGGCATCTGCTTCTATCTCAGCTGCCCGCAGTGCGGCCGTTGTATCTGTAGAGAAATAAGGATTACCAGTGCCTGCTGCAAAAATTACTACACGTCCTTTTTCCAGATGACGCATAGCACGGCGCCGAATATAGGGTTCAGCTACCTGCCGCATTTCTATAGCAGTTTGCACTCTGGTATCAACATCACAGTTTTCCAGAGCATCTTGCAGTGCCAATGAATTCATAACCGTTGCCAGCATTCCCATATAATCTGCTGAAGCACGGTCCATTCCCTTAGCACTCCCTGCCAAACCCCTCCAGATATTGCCACCGCCAACTACAACGGCAACCTCCAGACCGGTAGCACGCACTTCTTTAATTTGGCGGGCAATTGAATCAACAATTACCGGATCAATGCCGTACCCCTTGTCACCCGCCAGAGCTTCACCACTTAGTTTTAATATAACACGTTTATATTTTGCGGCTCCCAAAATACAAGCCCCCGTTCTGTAATATGGATAAGATATTAATTATATAGCTGTTTTAGAAAATAAGAGAACACAAGGTGTTCTCTTATTTAGTAACAGCAGCCATCACTTCTGCAGCAAAATCATTGCTTTTTTTCTCAATGCCTTCACCAAGCTGATAACGGGTAAAGCGGCGAATATTAATATTCTCACCGATTTTAGAAATACTCTCATTAATCAACTGAGTAACTGTTTTATCGGTATCTTTAATAAATACTTGTTCGAGCAGGCACACTTCTTTATAATATTTTTCAACGCGGCCTTCAATCATTTTTTCAACAATATTGGCAGGCTTACCTTCATTTAATGCTTGCGCACGAAGCACTTCACGTTCATGCTCGACCACGCTAGCAGGCACTTCGCTGCGAGAAACATAGCTAGGATTAGCAGCAGCAATTTGCATAGCAATATCCCGTGCTAACGCTTTAAAGCCGTCTGTTTTTGCAACAAAATCAGTTTCGCAGTTAATCTCAAGCAGTACACCGATTCGACCGCCACCGTGTATGTACGATTCAACTAACCCTTCGGCAGCAACACGGCCTGCTTTTTTCGCAGCAGCAGCAAGACCCTTTTCACGAAGAAAATCTACTGCTTTGTCCATATCACCATTAGTCTCAGTTAATGCTTTCTTACAATCCATCATTCCTGCGCCAGTACTTTCGCGCAGTTCTTTTACCATTCCTGCTGTTATCATATTAATTCCTCCTGTCTACTAGTAAAGGTAAGGAGCATATTAATTACCCCTTACCTTTATGTCTACTAATTACTCGGCTTCAGCCAATTGCTCGCCTTGTCTTCCTTCCAAAATAGCATCAGCAACTTTGGCAGTAAGCAATTTAACGGCGCGGATTGCGTCATCATTACCAGGAATTACATAGTCGATTTCATCAGGATCGCAATTAGTATCCACGATGGCAACGATAGGAATACCCAGTTTACGAGCTTCGGCAATAGCAATGCGCTCTTTACGAGGATCAATTACAAATAAAGCACCAGGCAATTTATTCATGTTTTTAATGCCGCCCAAGAACTTTTGCAACCTGTCCATTTCATGGCGCAAGGTGATAACTTCTTTTTTCGGCAACACATCAAATGTGCCTTTCGCTTCCATATCTTCCAGTTCACGCAATCTGCTAATGCGTTTTTGAATGGTTTGGAAGTTGGTCAGCATGCCGCCCAACCATCTCTCATTAACAAAAAACATTTCGCAGCGTTGTGCTTCTTCTTTTACGGCCTCTTGCGCTTGTTTCTTAGTTCCGACAAAAAGAAGAGTTTGTCCTTCAGCAGCGAGATCACGCACGAAATTATACGCCTCTTCTACCTTTTTGACTGTCTTCTGCAGATCGATAATGTAAATACCATTACGCTCTGTGAAGATATAGGTTGCCATTTTGGGGTTCCATCTTCTGGTCTGGTGTCCGAAATGAACGCCGGCTTCCAAAAGTTGTTTCATTGAAATTACTGACATGGATACACCTCCTGTTATTTTCCGCCGCAAGCCGCATTTTTTGTCTCAACCGTTAACCGGCACAGTAACAAAATTGGCAAGCGTGTGTGTTTTAACACCAAAAGGTATTATAGCATAAATACCTAAATATGACAAGTATTAAAATTAAAATTCAATGATAGTATATTATTTTTTTTACCGTTTATTCAACTGCAATAACAACATGATCTCGCCTTTTCCTAGTCCAGTAGCTTTTGCAATCTCTGTGACACTATATCCTTGGTCAGCCATCGCCATAATCAGCTGTTTCTTATCATGACTGAACAACTCTGTTTTAGGAGACACCGTAGTATCGGCTGCTGCATCTGCATCAGAAACTTCGTAATAGCTTACGTCTTTTTCCTGAACTAATCCTTCTCCCTTGCCTGCTTCTAAGTCCACAACAGCGAATTGACCTGCCCGCTTCAAAGACTCATCGGCAGCTTGAATTCTATCATTCAAAAGAGCGATTTTTTTATCGGCCTCTTCCAGTAGCAACTCAAGGTGAGTAATTTGTTCTTCTAATCTACTAATTACTTTATCGGCAGTCTGTTCAAGCTGTTCCTGGAATAAATTTGCCTGATCATCAACTCGCAGCGAAAACATTTTAGTTACCATATCCCGTTTGTAAACTGCAAATACTACTAAAAAAAGAATTAGGACAACCATGATAATAAGACCGGTAAGCATACCCAACACCTCAGGTCATAATGTCAATATTTTTTCCCCTAACAGGATCATTTATCTGCTCTTTATTTTTAACCAACGTCTCTTTGGGATGCCTGCGAGCTTGCTCTCTTTGTTCTTTGGGGTCGTTTTTATTATCGCGATCTATTTTCTTCTTCTCTGTTTTTTCCATGCCCTGAACTTGCTGCTGCCTAATCGCAGCAAGCTGCTGAAAGTGTTCACTTGCCTGCTGATGCTGTACGATTGGCTGCTGATCATGTTGCTGCTGCATTTTGCTAGCCTCAGTCGAGCGGGGAATTAGGCCTTGCATATCAATAGGCCGTATATTCATAGCCGCAATCCACTCCTTGACCGAAATCTACTTGTATGGGCCTACCTTCACATCATCATCTTCTGCATAAAACGTTACAAAACGCATGACTTCACGAATAGGCTTGACGTGAGCACCAACGACAATTTTAACCCCAGGATAGACAACATCCATGACCTTAATCCTTCCATAACGCATTTCTTCGAAAGCAAGTTCGATTTCTGAAATCCGGTTACGAATAGTTTCAGTTTGTCCAACGAGATGGAACTGGGCTTTAGTCAGCTTCAGCAGCATTTCCTGTTTTTCTTTTGGGATATTGCTTGGATCCATTGCTTTTAATATCACCAAGGCTTTTTGCGTCTGTTCCAGGTTGTGCTGTACTTTTTTGATTTCCTGCCGGAGAGTTTGGTATTCCTCCCGTAACAGTGGATTAATCCCTACTTCCAAATCCGTGTTTGCCGCCAGCTGCGTACCTGCAACTTTTGCCCGTATTTCTTCACCGGCGATAACCTGTCCGCCGGCAATGAGGCCTCTTCGTCCCTCTACAATCACCTTTTTCCCCGAGAAAAGCTTACTATGGAGAACTACCTCACTGATTATAATATCTTTTCCAGCGTAAACAGTTGCATTCTCTAGAAAATTGGCAACCACGTTTTCACTCGCTTTCACATACCCTCGCTGCATCCCTTGGACACCCATACGAATAATCACGTTTTTGCCTTCAACAGTACCACCACTGACAGTTCCTGATATTTCAACATTTCCTTCTGCCTTAACAGTAAATCCAGCCTGAACTGATCCCCGAATAATTACATTACCGACAAAATCAATATTTCCGGTAGAAAAATCAATATCACCTTTTACTTCAATAATCGGAATGACATTAATTTTATTATTAATAATCATTAACTGACCTGCAATTGACGCTACTATTTTTGTATTATCTACGGCATGAACATTTTTGCCGAGCGGCAATGTAATATCTTTGCCAGGTTTAGCCGCAATTGGCTGCCCCAATATATCGATCCCTGCTGTTCCTGGCACGACGGGTATTTTTTCAGCAATGACCTCATCTTGACGCACCGTTGTAAAAGTATTGAGATTTTTATGATCAACACGTCCATCTTCCAATTCAAGAGGCCGGCCCTTATTCTCAAGATCAACATAATACTTAATATATGCATTAGTACCATCTATTGGATTTAGGCCTTTTGCACAAATGGTTCTTAAACCCGGACGCTGAAATGCTTTTTGAACTGCATCCAAGTCAACCCCATAGGTTACTCCAGCCTCACGAATTTTGTCCAAAACCTCATCAAGCAACAACGGTCTGCTGCGTTTTGGCACAATTATGACTAAATTAGCTTCCAGACGATCCCTGGATACTAATATCTGCACTTCCGGTTCAGCATCAGGCTGAGGAGGCGGAGCAATTTGAACAGGTTCTCCAGTTGCCTCTTTCACTGTACGTATAATCAAAGTTAAATTATAATCTTTGACTTCCCGGTTCTGCAGTTCTGTTACAATCGCTGGCTCTTTAACGGGTTCCCCATCACCTTTAGGAGAAAATACTTTTAAAAAAACACCGCTATCACTAACAGCAACTTCAAAATAACCGTCCAGTGAGTCAGTGGCCTCTGAAATCAGTTCGTCATTTTCCACCTTTTCTCCCCCCTTTATTAGAAAGGACTTGGCTTTACACCAAGTCCTTCCGGACGCAAGTGAAAGCCTATGTCGATCTATTCACACAATAAAAGTTACACTCTGGTGTAAGATAAAACCTACAATAAGCTGGACTTTATTCTGGATAAAGCTCCCCGCAAACGAAAAATTGCTTTTGTATGAAGTTGAGATATTCGTGCCTCTGAGAGCTTAAGAATTAAACTAATTTCCTTTAGGGTAAGCTCCTCATAGTAATAAAGAGTTACTACCATCTTTTCTTTTTCAGGCAGCTTATCAATTGCTTTCATTAAGCTATTTTTTACTTCTTCTTCTTCAATATTTTGCGAAGGATTTGTTATATTTCCCGCTACCGTTTCGGACTGTAAGAAATCCTCCAAAGGTACCAATGTACTCGTATTCAATTGATTAATCAGCGTATGAAGCTGCTCAACAGAGATGCCTAATGCCTCTGACGTTTCACTATCAGTTGCTGATCGGCCTAAGCGATTTTCTAATTCAGCTAAAATTTGTTCATATTGCCTGGCTTTTTGCCGTACCGTAGCCGGCAGCCAGTCCTGTGAACGAATCGTATCCAATATAGAGCCGCGTATTCGGGTTACTGCATACGTCTCAAATTTGACATTGCGACTAAGATCATATCTTTCAATTGCATCCAGTAAACCAAAAAAGCCGCTACTAATAAGATCATCACGGTCAACATGCTGCGGCAGGCTGATCGCAACTCGTCCTGCTACCAGCTTTACAAGCGGCAGATAGTTTTCAATGATTTTCTCACGAACAATATCTTTTTTAGTTTCCTGGTATTCTAGCCATAATTTTACTAATTCGGCAGAATGGTTTTCGTTCTTTTCGATCATTCTCACGCAACCCCCAGATTATTAACGCTAACTTGATCGATATACACGCTTAACCATATCAGAAGTAAGCGGACGAAACCCATCATCTGATTGCGCAAGCTCAGTAGAAAGTTGTTCATTCGAATCTGAAGTGTCTGCAATATCAATATTCTGTCCTTTATGCTCAACAGTTTCTGTTACGCGTACCAGCAGTATTTGTGCCAGACCGCCAAGAAAAAAACCTCCACATCCAAAAACAACTAATGAAATTCCCGTACGATATAAAGCAGTTATCGGGCGAGTATCATTCATTAAGCCGCTGATAAATGTTAATAGGCCAGCAATTACCGCTAAGAACAATGCTACACGGAGTTTGAACAATCCTAACCCTCCTCCTTACTACAGTTCCTTTTCCCCTTTATCAATAGTCTTTACACGAAAGACTCCCGTATCCAATTTTAATTCCACTGTCCGTCCATAATTTCCTCCCGTATCATCAGCAAGCAGCCGAAGGTCAAGTTTCTTCAGTATAATCCGGACGGCTTCGGCATTTCGCTCACCAACACGCATGATATCTGTAGTGTTCGTAAATGAAAACATCTGAGCCCCCCCAGCAATCTTTGCTGTTAGACGGATTTTAACGGCACCTAGTTTTTGTAAATCATCAAGCATCTTGGGAAGTGCTGTATCAGCAAACTTTGCTGGGTTTTCGGTAGATCGGGCCTGCTTACTATCAGGAAGCATAATATGAGCTAAGCCTCCTATTTTTGTAACAGGATCGTATAAAGCAATCCCTACACATGATCCCAATCCATAGCTAATTAAGCTGGCAGGGTAGCGGCCAACTTTATAATCAGCCATACCAACTTTAATTAATTCTGCCATTATTCCTTCACCCCTATTGCTGCCAAAATTGTACTTAAAGAACCGGGGTCAGGAATGAGGAAGAAATGACCTTTAACACCATCAGCTTCAGTTGTAAATTCGGTTTCAATCACCAATGCATGGTCTCCCATTTGTCCTAACTGAATGAGAATAACACTGAGTATTGCACCAGCCATATCAATTGCCAAAGCAGGAATAGACGGCAGAAGGGTAAGCTTGGTAAAATGTGACAATGCATTTAAGTAGGCACCGGCTAGAATATTGCCAATTTCCATTAATGCTGATTCATCCATTGAGTTTAAAGAGGTTGTGGCTCCCTGACCGCGTCCCATCAGCATATCAACCAAATAAAAGGCACTGTCACGGGGAAGCAAAAACAATATGCTGCCTGGAGCCGGACCAAAAACACGAAGGTATACTCCAGCAACCATTGCATCTGGTCCCCCTACCACATCAGGAACATCGCCGAGAGGTAAAATAGAAACTTGCGGCACAGTCATATCTATTTTGCGATTAATAATTTGCGACAGGGCAGTAGCAGCATTACCTGCTCCTACATTGCCAATTTCTCGCAGTGCATCTAATTGCAACGGTGAAAGTTTCAAAATATCTTCGGACAATGTCTCCACCTCATCCAATTTCATTTTATTTGCCAGCTTCCTGGCTATAACCGATAATCGTTTCCAGGTTGAGTAAAATAAGCAAACGGTCATCAAGCTTGCCTACTCCGCTCAAATAATGAGTTATACCGCCACCTGCGACGGTCTGAGGAGGCTCAATGCTTTCCTGATTAATTGTCAATACTTCAGAAACTGCATCAACAATGATTCCCACTGTAATTTCGTCCACTTTTACAATGATAATTCGAGTATCATCTGTATACTCCTGAGCCGTTAAATTTAAGCGCTTCTTTAAATCCAGGACAGGCAGCACACTCCCGCGCAGGTTCATGACTCCCTTTATATAGTCAGGCGTATGAGGGACTCGCGTAATGTCAGTAATCCGCTTAATTTCCTGAACTTGCAGGATACTAACGGCGTATTCTTCCTTACCCAGTTTAAAAACTACTAACTGTAATTCATTTGTAGAGTATGTTTTTTCTGCCACAACAGATCCCTCCCTCACTGCATCAGTGATCCTACATCCAGAATAAGTGCCACTTGACCATTTCCTAAAATAGTTGCACCGGCGATCACTTTAATGCCGGCAAGCAGTTTGCCTAGCGATTTAATAACTATCTCTTGTTGACCTATTAAAGTATCAACGATAATGCCGGCCCGTTGGTCACCCATATGAACAATTACCACAAATAGATCATCCTGTTCCTCTTCAGAAGCTTCCGGGACATTAAGAACATTAGAAAGTCGGACAATCGGAATGATCTGACCGCGAAGCAAAATGACTTCCTGACTCTGGATTGTTTTTATATCTTCATATTTAATATTAATAGTGCTGTCAATTGAGCCTAACGGAATAGCATAGATTTCTTCACAAACTTTAACAAGCAATGCCTGAATAATTGCCAGTGTTAACGGAAGCCTAATTTTAAACTTACTGCCTTCATTAATCTTCGTTTCTACATCCACCATGCCGCCCAGAGACTCGATCTTTGTTTTTACGGCATCCATTCCAACGCCTCGGCCTGAGACATCGGTAACGGTGTCTGCTGTAGAAAAGCCAGCAGCAAATACTAACCGCACCGCCTCGGCAGCATCCATCTTTTCTGCTTCGCTTTGTGTGATAACACCTTTTTGAACAGCTTTTTGTTTGATGATATCCGGATTAATTCCTTTGCCATCATCTTCGACAACAATAATAACATTATTGCCCTCATGGCGGGCGATCAGGCGAATTTCACCAATAGGCGCTTTTCCCTTAGCTTGTCTATCAGCAGGAGATTCAACACCATGATCAATTGCATTACGCAATAAATGTACCAGAGGATCACCGATTTCATCTATTACGGTCCGGTCAAGTTCCGTCTCCTCACCTTGAATAATAAGGTTGACTTCCTTATTTAAATCACGGGATAGATCACGGACCATGCGGGGAAACCGATTAAAGACCTGCCCTACTGGGACCATTCTAACCTTCATAACTACTGCCTGCAGATCAGTCGTAACCCGGTCCATTTGCTCAATCGTTTCCACTAAATCTGTTAACCGGTGGGTTAAACCAATTTGCTCCAAGCGAGTTTTATTAATAACTAATTCGCCAACAAGGTTTAAGAGTGTATCCAGTTTATCGATATCAACCCTGACGGATTGCCCGCCTTTTAGCTTTTTATCGATGGTTGTAACCGCATTAGCAGGTTGCTGCTTTTCCTTTTCATCTGTCTTGTCCACAGCCGCTGCTTTGACAGCCACTGAAGGAGTTGCAGCCATTTGCTCAGCTGCAAGCTGCACTTTTGCTGGTAAGGAGCAAGGCAACACAGTAACTTTATCAATCTCTGATATAGACAGCAATGTTTGTTCCAATTTCTCAGGTTCTGTTCCGCTTACTGCAACAACTTGGAAGCTATGCTCAAAATTTTCTTTTTCCAATTCTTCTGTTGGAGGAATACTTTTGATGACATCACCTAATTCCTCTAGTGCATTCATCACCATATACGCTCTTGCTGACTTTAGCAGGCAGCCTGGCCGAAGTGAAACCTGTATTTCATATGCGCCCATCCCTTGATTCTGGGCAGCTTGGATAATTTTAGTTTCTGTGTCGCTAAAGCTGATAGTGCTCGCTGCAATAGACTTAGCTGTTGACGATACCGCAGCCGGTGAAGCCGCTGCATCTCCTTTAGCTAAAGCAGTAATTTTACTTAGCAGCGCTTTTATATCGATTTCAGTATCACTATTGCTAGCAACCTTTTCCACTAACTGCTCTAACGTATCGATACATTTAAACAATGTATTCAATATATCTTCATTTGCTGTTAGTTGGGATTTACGTAAGAGATCTAAAATGTTCTCCATTTCATGTGTCAATTCAGCTATTGTTGTAAATCCCATTGTTGCTGACATACCCTTGATGGTATGAGCACTGCGAAAAATCTCATCTAACAACTGCAAATTACTTGGCTCATGTTCCAAATCCAACACACAACGGTTGAGGGTTTGCAAATGTTCGCGGGATTCTTCTAGAAACATTCCCATATATTGGTTGATATCCATGAAATACCCTCCCTATGCTATTTTTTTACTGCCTTTACTATCTCTTCCGCGACATTCGGAAGTGGCACTATCCGGTCTACTATATTTAACTCTATCGCTGATTTTGGCATACCGTAAACGACAGCAGTTGTTTGATCTTCAGCGATAGTATGACCGCGCTGTTTTTTTATAGCCTGCATTCCTTTTGAGCCGTCATGTCCCATACCGGTAAGGATAACACCGATAGCTCGGGAACCGTAGATTTTGGCAACTGATTCCATCATAGGATCTACTGCAGGCCGATGACCGCCAACAGGCGGGGTCTGATTAAGCTTAATCACGGTTTTACTACCTTCACGCTCCAGCAGCATATGATAGTCACCAGGCGCGATAAAAACCATTCCCGGACGTACAACATCATTATGCTCTGCCTCTTTAACAGTTAGTGAAGATAAGGAATTCAAACGCTCTGACAGGGATTTTGTAAATCCAGGCGGCATATGCTGGACAATTACCACTCCACAAGGCAAATTGCCGGGTAACCGTACAAGAACTTCCTGCAAAGCCCGGGGTCCGCCCGTAGATGTGCCAATAGCAATAATTTGTTCTTCATTATTACTTATTCCAACCTGACCCGCTGCCGGAAAAGATGGTAAAAGCGAAGGCTGAGACTTAGGTTTTATGAGTTGAGTAACATTGGCCTTTACAGCAGCTCTTGCTTTTTCAAGAATTTCACTGCGTATTTCATTAATACTGGAAATAGATCCCGATGTTTTTGCTACAAAATCTACTGCACCCAAGGCCAGCGCCTGCATAGTAGCCTCGGCTCCGGCACGAGTCAGACTGCTTACCATTAATACCGGCGTAGGGATTTCTTTCATAATTTGTTCTAATGCCTTAATGCCATCCATAATTGGCATTTCAACATCCAGCGTAATTAAATCTGGCTTAAGCCTCTTTATTTTATCAAGTGCATCTTTCCCATTACGTGCTGTATCCATCACTCTAAAATCAGATTCAGCAGCAAACAGATCAGATAACAGTTTACGCATGAATGCAGAATCATCAACAACTACCACATTAATCATGTCATTGCTTCACCATCCTAAACTAAACCCCTTTTTGACGCTGTTCCAATTGTTTTTTAAATATGTATTTAATCAATTTACTGCGATCTCTTTCTTGTACTTCGAGAAATTTAATACCAACCCAAAAAACCGGATTCTCTTGCTGAGGCTGTTCAACACGTACGACTTCCCCTATTGCCACAATAATGCCGCCTTCAGGGATGTCAATAACGAGCTGTCCTTTTGCCCCAATTTCAAATGGCTGACGTGTAACGAGCTGAAGTCCTCCACCGCTAATATCTTTTGTTTGAACGTTAAAGGTTGGGTTATCGGCAGAAATTTCAGGATCATTATTTGCCAGTGGCAATATTAGCTTAAATTGAACCGGAATCATGGCGGAAGTACGCACAAAGGACCTTAGCTGCACCTTCTTTAATTCAACCGGCAAGGATACTACCCATACGGGAATTGGATGAATGTTTTTTCTAAGCAGCTTTGAAATAAACTGATAAACAATCCCGTCTATAATTAATTGCCCTGTAAAAGATTGACCCTGGGCGAGCATCACAGGATACCCCTTACTCATAGGCATAGCAATAACCAATTCGTCGGCAGCGATTTCTTCAATGCGGCTGCCATACTGCTCATCTACATTCAGTTTTATCTTTAATCTCTGATTAACTTTAAAAATATTATGGGAAATGATAGTCCCGTCCCCCTAGCGATTCAGTATCACCACATCATTTCTAAGAACTTATTAAAAAATCCTCTAATTCCCTTAGATTGCGGTATATTTTCTCCATATATAAGCCGCTGAGCGATATGCTCTATACAACGAGTACAGATAGTGTTAGGAAATTGTATTAGAACGGGAGTTTGATTCTTGACTGCTTTGATCATATTGCGATCTTCATATACAAATCCAAGACTGGTGATGGGTACTCCCAAAAAACGTAAAGAGACTTTTATTAATTTATCAACTACCATCTGCCCTTCATCTATTTCAACAACACGGTTCACAACCAGCCGCAAGGGTGCTGTACCAGCGTGCCCGGCATAAGCCTTCATCATTGCGTATGCATCTGTAATAGCAGTCGGTTCCGGAGTCGTAATAATAATAACTTCATCTGCTGCGATAACAAAATTTAACACATTGCGGCTTAATCCAGCCCCGGTATCAATAAGAATGATATCTGCCCATTTATCGCATTGTGTAATCTGACTAATGATATGCTGAAGCTGCATTTGATTCAGGTTGGCCAGATGATAAATACCCGATCCGCCAGACATATATTTTATGCCTTGCGGACCATCGGCAATAACATCTTGAATGTCTACACCATCCTGCAGCAAATGCAACACACTGTATTTCGGAGAAGAACCTAAGACAACATCAACATTAGCCATACCCAAGTCCGCGTCAATGACAAGTACCTTTTGCCCTAATGAAGCCAACGCTAAAGCCAGATTAACAGTAAAGTTAGTCTTACCGACTCCCCCCTTACCGCTTGTTACCGTAATAACCCGGGCCCTCGATTCAGTTTGCTGCTTAATAATTGCACTTTTCGGTTGATTTTGAGTGCTTTGTACCATTTGTCTCAATTTCTCTGCTTGATCGTGCATTGTTAATCCCTCAGAATCAAATTTGCCAGTTTATGCGCATTCGCCAGTTCAATATCATCGGGAACATTTTGTCCTGTAGTGACATACGACAAAGCCGTAGGAAATTGATATAAAAGATTCAAGACTGTTCCTAAATATCCCGCTTCATCAACCTTGGTCAGCAAAAATTTTTGCGGAGAACAGACACTGAACTTTTTTACAATTTCCAGCAGATCGCTGTATTTTGTCGTTGCACTTAAAACAAGATGTGTCTCTATATAAGGATCAACTGCCAATAATGACTGCAATTCAGCTAGTTGATACTGACTTTTAGGACTTCTGCCTGCAGTATCAATTAAGACCAGATTTTTATCGCGATGCCGGTACAAAGCTGCTTTTAGTTCATCAGGCGAGTAGACGATATCAATTGGAACTCCAATTATGTCGCTATACGTTTTCAATTGTTCAACCGCGGCAATACGATAGGTATCGGCAGTAATCAGAGCAACCCGCTGTCCTTCTTTAATCGCAAAGTTTGCTGCCAGCTTCGCGATGGTTGTCGTCTTGCCGACACCGGTAGGCCCAATAAGCGCAACAGTTTTACAGCCTGACGCAGGTATCGTTATACCATCAATCCGCTGCAAATAGTTTGTAATTCGGTCTACCAGCAACTTGCGGGTAATTCCTTGGTCACTGCCGATGATAGTTGTATCATTTGGCAGTCCGCGAATCAAGTTTGCAGCAATTTCAGCATCCACATCATTTTTTATTAACAACTCAAATAAGGGGGATGCTTGTTTTTCTGACTGTGGTATTTTAGACAAGACTTGCTCCAGCATCTTACGCATATTAGCCAGTTCAATTTGTACAACCGCCGCTTTTGTTTCTTCTTCCTTGCTTATTCGCTGAGGAGGAAGAGGTTTTTCAACCGCAACCGCTACGGGAGTTTCAACAGCAGCCATTACTTCAACCATTTCTTTGGCAAAAAAACCTAAAATACCACCTTTTTTAAAACGCCGTGTATGAAGTATTACGGCATCCCGGCCTAAGTCACTTTTTACCTGTGCCACAGCATCTTGCATGGTAGCTGCTGTAAAATACTTAACCTTCATATTATAACTTCACCATCCCTAATGCCTGCACTTCAATTTTTGGTTCTATTTCAGCATAGGAAAGTACGGTAAGATTAGGCGCAACACGTTCCGTTAATTTGCGGAAATGCATCCGCACTGCCGGGCTGGTTAAGACCAAGGGCTGATAACCCAGATTAGTCAACTTAGGCAATTCGCTGCTAAGACTGGCAACAATGGCCTGCATGACCTGCGGTTCAAGAGCGACATAGGAGCCCTGCTCAGTACGCTGTACCGCTCCATTAATTGTATTTTCCAACTGCGGATCTACTGTAAGACAAGTAAGCGTATTATTTTGCACATGCTGCTTGGATATTTGACGTGATAAAGCATGTCGCACGTACTCAGTCAATAGTTCCGTATCTTTTGTTAATGATCCATAATCGCCTAAAGTTTCCATAATAGTAACCATATCGCGAATGGATACGCGTTCACGCAGCAAGTTAGCCAATACTTTTTGAATATCGCCTAGTGACAACAAAGATGGTACCACTTCATCAACGACAGCCGGATTGTTTTGTTTTACTGCATCAACTAAAGTCTGCACTTCCTGGCGTCCAAGAATTTCATCAGCATGTGACTTAATGACTTCAGTTAAATGAGTAGCAAGAACTGACACTGGATCAACAACTGTATACCCGCTTAACTCTGCCTGCTCGCGCAGAGACTCTTGAATCCATAATGCTGGTAAGCCAAAAGCGGGCTCTACTGTTGCAATCCCTTGTATTTCGTCAAAAACAGTACCGGGATTCATTGCCATATAGTGATCAAGCATTAATTCGCCTTTGGCAATCTCCACCCCGCGTAATTTGATCACATATATGTTTGGTTTTAGCTGAATGTTATCCCGAATCCGAATCGTCGGAACAATCAAGCCCAGTTCCAAAGCGCATTGCCGCCGGATCATAACAACACGGTCTAGCAAGTCACCACCTTGGCTTACATCTACAATTGGAATTAGGCTATAGCCGATTTCCAATTCCATGGGATCAACCTGCAGCAGTGCAACAATATTCTCCGGTTTGCGCACCTCTTCCATTTCCTTTTGTTCCAACTGATTTACTTGTTCGTCCGCCTGGCTTTGTGCTGTTTTTTTTAGTACATAGCCAATGCCGATTCCAGAAAGACCTAGCACAAAGAAAGGAAATCCAGGCAACCCCGGCACCAATCCCAGCAATAGTAATACACCGCCAGCAATAAAAAACATGCGCGGATTAGTCAGTATTTGTGTTGCTATATCATGTCCCAAATTCGATTCAGAGGCTGCCCTAGTTACCATTAAGCCGGTAGCAGTAGAAATTAGCAGCGCAGGTATCTGATTGACCAAACCTTCACCTACTGTCAATAGCGTATAGGCCTGAAGTGCTTGTGTCAGTTCCATATTGCGCTGTACCATACCAATAATAAAGCCACCGACAATATTGATGATAATTATAATAATGGCGGCTATTGCATCCCCTTTGACAAACTTACTGGCACCATCCATTGCCCCGTAGAAATCCGCTTCCCGTTGTATCTTTTTACGTCTTAGCCGGGCATCTGAATCTGAAATTAATCCGGCATTCAAGTCCGCATCAATACTCATTTGTTTGCCCGGCATAGCATCCAGAGTAAAGCGAGCGGCAACTTCCGCCACCCGTTCGGCGCCTTTGGTAATAACAATAAACTGAATAATAATCAAAATAACAAAGACGATAAAGCCAACCACGGCATTACCGCCAACTACGAAATTTCCGAAGGCGGTAATTACCTCGCCGGCATAGCCTTCTAATAAGATTAAGCGGGTCGATGAAACATTCAGTGCTAGGCGGAATAACGTTGTAATAAGTAACAGCGACGGAAAAATGGAAAAATCCAGTGGCTCTGTATTATAAATTGCCACCATTACAATAATCAGTGAAAATGTTATGTTAAATGACAAGAAAAGATCCAGTAAAAAAGTCGGTAATGGAATAATCATCATTACCACAATAGTAATGATGGCAACGGCTACTAATATATCACTATATTTCAAAAGACTGCTAAATGCGGGTGTACGAGTAGCCATAATAACTCTCTCCTTCTATTAGGACAAACGTTTTTTCAAGCGATAGACGTAAGCCAATACTTCTGCAATAGCTTGATATAATTCGGGCGGTACAGCTTCGCCGATATCTGTAGCGCTATACAGAGAACGAGCCAACGGTTTATTCTCTACAATTGCTACACCATGCTTCTTGGCAGCATCCTTAATACGTTGAGCCAAAAAATCCTGGCCTTTGGCAACTACTATCGGTGCCGCCATGTCTTTTTCATACTTAAGCGCAACTGCATAATGAGTAGGGTTCGTTACTACCACACTAGCTTTCGGAATTTCCTGCATCATCCGCTGCATTGCCATCGCACGCTGACGTTCTTTAATTTTTCCTTTTATTTGTGGATTACCTTCCGATTGCTTAAATTCTTCTTTAATCTCTTGTTTTGACATTTTTAAGCTTTCATTGTGCTGCCACCATTGGTAAAAATAATCTAACACAGCCAAAACCAAGATAACGGTACCAATCTGAAAAGCAAGTTCAAGAATTAAACTACCAGCTAGCTGTAAGGATTCAATTAACTCCAGGTTGATTAACTTGGGCAATTCCATTGTTTCTTTCAATATGAAACGATAGATGAAATAGCCAACAACACCGATTTTGATAAAAGATTTTACCAATTCTACCAGCGAACGTTTGGAAAACAACCGCTGAAATCCAGTTAGGGGATTTAATTTTTCAAACTTGGGCATAATTGGTTCCAAGGTAAAATGAAACCCAACCTGCAGCATGTTAGCAGCAAGCGATATAATTAATATTACCACCATAACCGGTAATGCCGCTTTTAGAAAAACAATTGCAAAATCTATAAACAACACATGCGCCTCTACAATTGTAAAATCACTCCTAGCAACTGTAGAAAAAATTAAACGCATGTAATTGGATAATTCATGATAAATCATGGGACTAATGAGCTTTAAGGCTAAAAATGCCGCTAAAATGATAAAGGCCGAATTAATCTCGACACTTTTTGCAACCTGCCCTTTATTCCGGGCATCAGCTTTACGTTTGGGCGTTGCCTCTTCTGTTTTTTCCTGACTGAATAGCTGTAAATCAAACTTTATTGTTTCTTCTAGAAGTTCAGGATTACTGGAAGTTGCCAAGGATCCGGTATATGTCTTTATACATGGCATTAAATCCCACCCCCAGAAAGGCAATATAAAACGGCAATGCCAACGCTAGGATAAATAAACCAACAAATATTTTCCCCGGTACGCCTACAACAAATATATTCATTTGCGGCATCGTCTTCGCTAATATTCCAAGAGCAACATCCGTTAATAAAATTGCTACTAATACAGGCAAGCTAATTTTAAGTGCTGTAATAAAAATTATGAATACCATATCCACGATCAATTCACTCAAAGATGCATGGAAAATGACTCCAGTTACAGGCACATATTTAAAACTATTGAATAAAGCTGATAAAAAAACATGGTGCCCATTGGTAACCAAAAAAATCAATAAGGCCAGAATATACTTGAAATTGCCGACTAAAGGCACCTGTTGGCCAAACTGAGGGTCAATGACATTGACAATGCCAAAGCCAATTTGCATATCCAGCAATTGTCCGGCCATTTGTACAGCGGAAAAAATCAGTGAACATACCCACCCTAGGATAAGACCAAGCAAAAATTCACTAGCTACTACAAAGACATAACGCAATAATTGATCGGGAATTGCCGCTGACGGTGAGTAAACAATAGGCATTAAGATATAGGCAATGATAAGAGATAAGCCTGCTTTCACATAAACAGGCAAATTACGGCTGCCGAAAATTGGAGCCGTCGTAAAGATACCACTAACTCGCGTAAAAATTAATAAGAAATATCCTAAATGACCAGATAAAAGCTGATATATATCCAAGTGTAACCCACCTGTCTAGCGAATCATTTGCGGCAAACTAACGAAAATACTGCGAGTATAATCAACTAGCAAACTTAGCATCCATGGACCAAAGACTAAAATAGCTACAAATACCGCAATGATTTTAGGGATAAAACTTAACGTTTGTTCCTGTATTTGAGTTGTTGCCTGAAATATACTGACTAAAACCCCGACTAATAGACCAAAACCCAGCATAGGAGCTGACACCAGCATTACCATATACAGAGCGTCACGCCCGACCTGAAGTGCCATATCACCGGACATAACAGACCTCCTCTAACTAAAACTTGTAACGAGTGATCGTATGATCAAATGCCAGCCATCAACTAAAATAAACAGTAATATTTTAAAAGGCAGAGAAATCATAACAGGCGGTACCATCATCATTCCCATAGACATCAAGGTGCTCGCAACAACCATATCAATAACAATAAAGGGAATATAAATGAGAAATCCGATTTGGAACGCTGTTTTTAATTCACTAATCATAAAAGCAGGAATAATCGTAGTTGTAGGAATATCATCAGGCGAATTTGGTCTGGCCATTTCTGACAGATTAACAAACAGCGCCAGATCATTTTCTCGTGTCTGCTTTAACATAAACTCACGCATTGGCTTCATCGCCTCAGTCATAGCAGCCTCTTGCGTAATCGTATTTGCCATGTATGGCTGAAGAGCATTTGTATTCACAACTTCCCAATATGGAGACATCGTATAAAAGGTTAAAAATAAAGCCAAGCCGACTAACACCTGATTAGGCGGCATTTGCTGTGTTCCCAGGGCACTGCGCAAAAAGGAAAGGACTACAATGATCCTTGTAAAAGATGTCATCATAATCAGAATAGATGGTGCTAATGATAAAACAGTCAGCGTAAATAATATCTGCAGACTAAGAGCAACATCTTGCGGATTGTTTGCTGCCTCAACACCAATATTTAAATTAGGTATTGGTATCAAAGGCGCTGCTTCAGCAAAGCTTGGCAGTATGAAAAAAAAACTGCCGGCAATTAATATGAACAACAGCCTCTTCACTGCCACTACCTCTTCTCTTGTTCTTCTTCTGATTCAGGCCGACGGTTAGAACTGAAAGCAGCAGGGAATCTGCGAGACATCACTTGCAAAGATGCTAACTGGCGCTGAAAAACCTGATCAAAGGAAGAATCAGCAGAAGAATTAGGCATATTGCGGAGTTTCGTGATTTCTTCCGCGTCTGTGATTTCCTGCAATAACGTAATACTCTGTTCTGTTACACCAAGCAGCAGGACTTTACCAGCAATTTCCACTACTTGCAAAGTCCGATTCGCTCCTAGCGGTACAGTAGTTAAAACCCGGCTGTTGTTAGCAGTTCCCTGTCCCAGCCTCTGACCTAATACACGAGAAGTAAAATAAGCAAGGCCAATTACAACAGCAAATGCTAACAACAATGTAAATATATAAGCAATTGTCGATAGTACGGAAGTAGCGGGCGGTGTAGGGTCTTGATACTTAAGATAACCTGTTTCTTGTTCCTGCGCGTAGACTTGACCGCTTCCCACCGCAAATAATAGTAACAGCAAAATTATTACCAGACAAATTTTAGCAGGAACAAGCTTAAGCATATTAGCCAACTGCTTTGCGAACAGCTTCCAACACGCGATCCGGTTGGAACGGCTTCACAATAAAGTCGCGAGCACCCGATTGAATTGCTTCAATAACCATCGCTTGTTGCCCCATC
This sequence comes from Anaerospora sp., assembly GCF_032013335.1. Classification (NCBI taxonomy): domain Bacteria; kingdom Bacillati; phylum Bacillota; class Negativicutes; order Selenomonadales; family Sporomusaceae; genus Anaerospora; species Anaerospora sp. Next base: position 211,178 of record NZ_DALZUO010000004.1, read on the forward strand.
GCGCTACACATAATAACTTTGGCAGCCGGATCCATTTTTTTTATTTCTTTAACTGCACTAATACCATCTAATTCGGGCATCGTAATATCCATTGTAGTTAAATCGGGACGAAGTTCCTGAAATTTCTCTATTGCTTTCAAACCATTCTCAGCTTCACCAATTATTTCGTAACCATTTTTACTCAAAATATCCTTAATCATCATTCTCATAAAAGCAGCATCGTCCACAACTAAAACTCGAATTGCCATCAATCAATCTCTCCTGTCAGATAATTTAACTTTTATTTTATTGAAGATTACTTGCTCGTTCTATTGGGCTTACAATATCAGTTACCCGGACACCAAAGTTCTCATCAATAACAACCACTTCACCTTTGGCGATAAGCTTTCCGTTAACCAGGATATCAACCGGCTCACCAGCTAATTTATCCAACTCAACAACTGAGCCTGGTGATAATTCTAATATTTCGCGGATGAGCTTACGAGTCCGACCCAATTCCACAGTAACTTGTAAGGGCACATCCATAATTAAAGCAATATTAGGATCAATAACAGGGATCCCTGATGGTTTTAAAGGAGCAAATTGGACTGGCTGTACCGGTACATTAGGCTGCGGCTGCGCTTGTGGTTTTGCCATGGCAAGCGGTTGTCCATAAGCTGGTGCAGGGTCTGCTTGCTGCTGTGGAGCAGCTGCAGCTCTCGGTGCCGGCGCAGGTGCTGCAACTGCGGCAGCCGTCTGCGATGCCGCCGGTTGAACAGCATTCATCAGACTTTCCACCATCTCTTTCGCGACATTAACGGAAATAATTTGCATAATTTCACTGTCAATCAAATCCTCTACTTCCATCCGGAATGAAACGCGAACAATGGGTTCTTCGGCCGGAATCGTGCCAGTAATGGAAGAATCCACAGCAAAATCAATGACATTAACCTTAGGAGGGGCAATATCAATTTTCTTCTTAAAAACGGTTGACATCGAGGTAGCTGTAGAGCCCATCATTTGATTCATTGCTTCGCCGACTGCACTCATGTATAATTCGTTTAATTCCGTAGGGGGATTCGATCCATCTCCACCCATCATTAAGTCTGCAATGATAAGTGCATCCTGCTCCCGCATCGCTAATAAGTTTGTACCAACGATTCCTTGTGTATAACCAACCTCAATTACTAAGTATGGAATCGGGTATTGTTCCTGAATAGCACTTAAACTTGATATAGAAACACGGGGAGTCGTGATTGATACTCGCCTGCCTAGAAGAATGGAAAGAGTGGTAGCAGCGCTTCCCATGGAAATATTACCAATCTCGCCAAGTGCATCTTTTTCCATATCGGATAAGTCCGGTTGAGCAGGAGACGTAAGTTGATCTCCTCGCAGCAATGCGTCTATTTCTTCCTGTGAGAGAAATCCATCATTCATCGTTATCATCTCCTCCTGCTAACACTTCGGTAATTTGAATTGCCAGTTTGTGTCCTGCAAGTCCAGGCTTGCAACGGAATTTTTCCTTGCTGCCAATAATAATGTTTAGATCATCCTCTACCTTAGTTTCCAGCTGCATAACGTCACCAACAGCTAACTCCAGCAATTCCTGCACCGTAACTGTCACTCTGCCCATCTCAACAACAACAGGGATAGGAGCCCGCTCCAGTTTACGCTGTAGTGCCGCAACATTTTCCTGTGAAGACTGCTTAGCAATTGCTGAAGCAACCCAGAAGGTTGTCGTCAACTTCGACATAATTGGCTCTAAAACCAGATACGGAATACAGATATTAATCAAGCCTTCAGCCTGTCCAATCTTCGTCTGCAGCGTAATGATAACAACCATATCATTCGGAGGCACGATCTGCGTAAACTGAGGGTTAGTCTCAATAACGTCAGCCCGCGGCTCAATTGCCACAACCTGTTTCCAGGCTTCCTGCAAAGATTCCAGGGCTTTATTAATAACCCTGCGTGTAATAGCTTCCTCAATATCTGTCAGCGGGCGGGGCTTGGCCGGTGGCAATCCTGGTCCGCCAAAAAGTCTGTCGATAATGGAAAAAACAATATTAGGATTGATTTCCAAAATCGCATTGCCTTTTAACGGTCGCATTTGAAAAACATTAATTACGCTGGGATTAGGTAATGAACGAATGAATTCTTCATATGTCAATTGGTCAACTGATGCCACATTGATATGAACCAATGTGCGAAGATGTGCCGAAAGATAAGTGTTCAGCAATCTGGCAAAATTTTCATGAAGCATATAAAGGGTACGAATTTGGTCTTTGGAGAATTTATCAGGACGTTTAAAATCATAAATTTTAATTTTTTTCTGTTTTTGTTCACTTCTGATTTCTTCTGCTGAAACTACGCCAGTAGATAGCGCAGATAACAAATCATCGATTTCAGCCTGTGACAATACCTCTGGTCCTGCCAAATTTCCGCCCCCCTTTCGTGCTGCTATTTTATTATACCTGATTTAATTGCAATGAAGCTACGATTAATTATTGTAAAACAAAGTTAGTAATATAGATTTCATAAACACGATCTTGGCCTAAAGCTTCATTAACTCTGCTTTTAAGTGTTTCTTTTAGTGCTTCTTGCTTTCCTGGCTCAAAATCCTCAATTTTTTGTGAACGCAAAACATGAACAGCAGTATCTAGTATTTTAATTTCCTCTGCAGATGGCATCTTACCACCTTCTTTAGCTGCTTCTTTCTGGGCTGGCTTAAGTTCGACAATCAATCCTATTTTCAGGTATCTGCCACTATTTACGCCCCCGATGTTAAGAACTAAGCCGTCTTTAGCATCACCCAGCTTGATAAACACGCCTGGTTCACGAGTTACCTTTTTATCTCCTTTATCAGCAACTATTTTCGTTGCAATAAAATAGGAGATTCCACCAGCAAGCAATAAACCAACCACTACCAAACTGACTATCAGCATTAGGGGAAACTTTTTTTCTCCTTCCGGCACCTTTCACACCTCGCATTCCTGTATATTAGTACATATTATGTATCTATTTTGCGAAATCCGTTTCAAGTACGTTCTCGCCAAAAGCCAATAATCCTCTTTTTATTTGCTATTTATTTAACATAAAGTGATATTATCAGCGCAAATTCCGAGTTAAAGCGCGTCGATAGTCCATAATTCTACGTACTACATCATCCATTGACTCTTCAACAATAATCTTTCTGCCACTTGTTAGAGTGATAACGGTATCAGGAGTCTCATCAATTGTTTCAATCAGATCGGCATTTAAAACAAATTCATCAGGGCTCTTCAGGCGAGTTAATTTAATCATTCTACAGCCTCCATAAAATCGGATGAGGGGGGATGCTACTCCCCCTC